>NZ_ATXH01000017.1 GCF_000421585.1 Thermodesulfatator atlanticus DSM 21156 | reverse complement strand
AGAAGCGGTGGCGCTTGTGGGATTAGATCCTGAGACCAAAGAATCAGGGAATACGAAGAAGGCGGCGCAGATAAGCAAGAAGGGGGACAAGAGGCTAAGGGGACTACTTTACATGGGAGCCCTTAGTGCGATAGCGAGCGGTAAAGGGGTATTGAGGGAATTTTACGACAGATTGGTGAAGAAAGGTAAGCCGAAAAAGGTAGCGGTGACGGCCTGTGCGCGTAAGCTCCTGTTATTTGCGTTTGCCAAGTATAAGAAAGCGATGGAGGAGTTGCAGTTGCAAATGGCTTGACAAAATCCACAGTATCTCGCGAGGCGACTGGTACGCCCGCGCGCGATCCCAGCTACACCGTCATCACGAGGCGTGCTATCGCACGCCGAAGTGATCCCTGTCCCGAACACAGCAGAGAGGGATCTAGATTGCTTCACTTTGCTCACCATGACTTTGTTCAAGTGTTGCCCGCTCCTAAGAATAGCTTTGTCCTAAAAAGTTGATGATGCATCGTGACAAGTGTTTTCCTCTATAAACCCTCGTCAAATACAAAAAAGAATGCTAATTTAGCCCGCTATGGATATCGAAGTAAAAAAGCCGGTTTTGCGTGTTTTTGAGTTCCAGCCTAAACCAAATAATCCCAAAGAAGCTATCGAGGTTTTTGTCCAAAAATTTTCCGATGACGAGATCTTTTTTTCTCTGACTAGTCTTGTGCTTGAGCTTACCTTGGATAGCGAGACACCTTTTTACAAGTTCCTTGAGCAGCAGCCATGCCGCATAAATATCGACAAAATCGAAAGAAAACGTTATCTCCTTTCAGGAACCTTGCTCGACTTTAGACTCCTTTATCAAGAGCTCAAGGAGCAAAAAGTAGCCAAAGCCTTACTTACTTTTCTCTGTGAAAACTATCCGGAATTTTTTAAAGATCTTTGGCCCAAAAGGGGCATTGTTCCTCCTATTGGTATAAATTTTCGTGCCCTGTCTCAAAGCGAACTAAACGAACTAGAATTAGCAGTTAAACTGAGACATCTTTACTTCCTGACTGAATTTCTGGTGGCTAAAGGGCATCTTTTATTTTTTTACCAGGCTGAAACTAAACCCCTTATCACCGGCGAAAATCCCAAAACATATTGTCTTGCCAATCCCTTTGACAAAAACCTTTTAACCAGGGTTGTCTCTGTTTTTAACGATTTAGAGCCTTTGCCGGAAATGTATCCCCAGGCAGTGGCAACCTCTGGCTTTATTTACCAGCCTTTGATCCAATACATGCCTTTTTTGACCCGTTTTCTTGCGCAAGAAAACCATCCTTTGAAAGAGGCTAGTTTTTCGCTTCTAGAGGAACTAAAAAAAATTTATCCTGAGCCTTTTGGCCTTATACCTGTATCATGAGGAGGAGAATTATGGGACTTACCGTTGCTGAAAAACTGATTGAATCACATCTTGTTTCAGGCTCTCTTGAAAGGGGCACTCCCATTGCCATCAAGATTGACCAGACCCTTACGCAGGATGCCACCGGCACCATGGCTTACCTTGAGTTTGAAGCTATTGGTATCCCGCGGGTGAAGACCGAGCTTTCAGTCTCATATGTGGACCACAATCTTTTGCAAACAGACTTTCGCAATGCTGATGACCATCGCTTTCTCCAAAGCATTGCTGCCAAATATGGCCTGTGGTTTTCAAGGCCGGGAAATGGTATCTGCCATCAAGTCCATTTAGAACGCTTTGCCCGCCCAGGGAAAACTTTACTTGGTTCAGACTCACACACCCCCACGGCTGGTGGCTGTGCTATGCTTGCCATTGGGGCAGGGGGGCTTGACGTGGCTATGGCCATGGCAGGAAAGCCCTTTCACCTGATTATGCCCCGTATTGTTGGTATTCACCTGAAAGGCAAGCTTCCTCCCTGGGTTTCTGCAAGGGATGTTGCTCTCTGGATGCTTAGAAAACTTACGGTAAAAGGCGGGCTTGGCAAAATTCTTGAGTATTTCGGCGAGGGCTTAGCAAGTCTTTCGGTGCCAGACCGGGCTACCATTGCCAATCTTGGTACTGAAATGGGAGCTACCACCACGGTTTTCCCCTCCGATGAGGTTACCCGTGCCTGGCTTATTGCCCAGGGGCGTGATGAAGAATGGCAGGAGCTTCTCCCTGACCCTGACGCCCAATATGACGAAATAATCGAACTTGACCTCTCAAGTCTTGAGCCCTTGGCCGCATGTCCGTCTTCTCCTGACAACGTAAAACCTGTGGCTGAGCTTGAGGGGCTCCCTGTGGCCCAGGTCATTGTGGGGTCCTGCGCTAATTCTTCCTTGCGTGATCTTCTGGTGGTGGCCAAGGCACTTAAGGGCAAAAAGGTTCATCCTTCGGTTTCTTTTGAGATTAACCCTGGGTCTTTACAGGTGCTTGAAAATCTCGATGTTTTAGGCGCCTTGCAGGATCTTATCCACGCAGGGGCCCGCATTCATCAATCAGGCTGCCTGGGCTGCATTGGTATGGGCCAGGCCCCTGCTACAGGGACTATTTCTTTGCGCACTTTTACCCGTAACTTTCCTGGGCGTTCTGGTACCAAAAACGACCAGGTATATCTCGTAAGCCCTGAAGTGGCGGTGGCGGCGGCCCTTCATGGGGAATTTTTTGATCCGCGCAAACTTGGCGCCTATCCTGAAATAGAACTTCCTGAGCGTTTTATTATTAACGATGCCCTTTTGCTGCCGCCTTTTCCTGAAGAGGAAGCAAGCAAGGTGGAAATTATCCGCGGGCCGAATATCGTTCCGCTTCCAGCTTTTGAGCCTATGCCTGAGGAGTTGCGCTGCCAGGTCCTCTTAAAAGTTGGAGATAACATTACTACCGACCACATCATGCCTGCAGGGGCCAAAATCCTTCCCCTGCGTAGCAATCTTCCTGCTATCAGCCAATATGTTTTCTCGGCTATTGATCCTGATTTTGCGAAAAAGGCCCTTGAGCTTAAGGAAAAGGGCACCTGGGTAGCGGTAGTTGGTGGTGAAAACTACGGTCAGGGATCTTCTCGGGAACACGCAGCCCTTGCGCCACGATACCTAGGGGTGCGGGCTAAGCTTGCCAAAAGTTTTGCCAGAATTCACAAGGCCAATTTGATTAACTTTGGCATCTTGCCTGTTACTTTTGCTGATCCTAAAGATTACGAAAAGATCAACCAAGGTGATGTGCTTGTCTTCAAAAACGTGCGAGAGGTTTTGGCTTCAGGGGCTACTGAGATTGACATCGAAATCCCTGGCAAGGGTATCATCAAAGGGAAGATCGACCTTACCGAAAGAGACCGCAAGATAATTCTTGCAGGCTCACTACTAAATTTAGCTAAGGAAGATTAATGCGTATCGTAAACCGGCTTATTCTTTTGGCGTTTGCCCTTTTGGGGCTTTTTATTTTACTTGGTAGGCCCTTTGTAGGGGTTTATACCGATTATCTTTGGTTTCACGATCTCGGCTTTGAACGGGTCTTCTTGCTCAAGTTCTGGCTCCAAAGTCTGCTTTTCTTTGTCGTTGCTGCCTTTGTGGGCGGGCTTTTTTATCTAAACGGACGCCTTGTTCATCAATCAGCCTCAAAAGGCGGGGCCTTTGCAGACTTTTTTGATCCACGCTTTAGGGTATGGCTTGGGGAAAAGTTTAGACTTTTTCTCAAAGTTTTAGCGCTTTTTTTGGCGATTATGCTCGGCCTTTCGGCCATGCCCTTTTGGGAAGATGCGCTTCTTTTTGTGAAGGCAACGCCTTTTGGCAAAACCGACCCACTCCTTGGGCTTGATATTTCGTTTTATGTTTTTCGCCTTCCCTTTTTGCGTTATCTGGCAAACCTAACTTTTGCCCTTTGGGTTCTTTGTGCCGGCTTTGGCCTTTTTATCTTTTTAGTTCTTGGGCACATTAAGACCTCCTATGAGAAAAAACTTATCCTCACTACTCCTTTTAGGCGTTATCTTGCTTTAATGCTTGCGCTTTTTTTCCTGCGCCTGGCCTTTGATCTTTGGCTTGATAGGGCTGATCTTCTTTTCGATGAAAGAGGGGTTGTTTTTGGCGCAGGCTTCACCGAAGCAAAAGTAGTGCTTCCGGTTTTAAACGCTTTGGTTTTCGTTTCTCTTGCTGCAGCGGTACTTTCGGCAATTTTTGTGTTCAGGCCGCGTAAGGAAATCCTATTTGGTTTGATTATCGCGTATGCCGGGCTTTATTTTGTGGGGCTCAACTTTTTGCCAGGAGTAGTGCACCGCTATATTGTCCAGCCTAATGAACTTGAAAGAGAAAAAAAATATCTGGCTTACGAAATAGCTGCTACCCGTGAGGCCTTTGGGCTTGATAAGGTTGATGAGCAGGAATTTAAATTTGGCCCACCTCTTACCAAAGAAATACTTGCCCGTAATCAGGACACCATTAAAAACATCAGGCTCTGGGACCATGAGCCTCTGCTTGATACCTTTAGCCAGATCCAAGAGATCCGTACTTACTATAAGTTTATTTCTGTTGATAACGACCGCTATCAAATAAACAACGAACTTCGCCAGGTAATGCTTTCAGCGCGTGAGTTATCTTATGAAGACCTTCCCAGCAGGTCATGGATAAATGAACGACTGGTTTATACCCACGGCTATGGTTTGACCCTTGGCGTAGTGAACGAAGTGACCGAAGAAGGGCTCCCCAAGCTTTTGATTAAAGACATTCCTCCTGTTTCGGAATGCGATATCAAAATAACCCAACCCGCCATTTATTTTGGCGAGATTTCTAATGAATATGTCATTGTGCGTACTAAAGCCAGGGAATTTGATTATCCCGCAGGGGAGAAAAACGTCTACACTAGCTATAACGGAAAGACAGGTGTTAAGGTGGGAAGCCCTTTAAGGCGGCTTCTTTTTACCATGCGCTTTGGCTCAAGCAAGATTCTTCTTTCAGGGGATATTACTTCTGAGAGTAAAATCCTTTATTACCGGTCTGTGGCAGAAAGGGTGCGCAAGGCCGCCCCTTTTATCATCTTTGATACGGATCCTTATCTGGTAATTAGCAAAGAAGGGCACCTTTTCTGGTTTGTTGATGGCTACACAGTTTCTAATCGTTATCCCTATGCGCGAAGAGTTGAAGGCGTTGGCAATTACGTGCGCAATTCCGTGCTTGCGGTGGTAGATGCCTATAACGGAACTATCTCTTTTTATCTCAAAGACCCTCATGACCCTATCATCAGAACCTATGCCAAAATTTTCCCGGGCATGTTTCAGCCCATAAACGAGCTTGCTCCAGATCTTAGAAAACATATTCGCTATCCGCACAAACTTTTCTTTTTACAGGCAAGGCTCTTTGGGGCTTATCACATGGAGGATCCGCGGGTGTTTTATAACCGGGAAGATTTATGGGAAATACCACGTAGCCTAAAAGGCGACGGCCGTTACATGAAGCCCTATTATACCATTATGAAGCTTCCCGGCGAGAAAAGGGCTGAGTTTATTCTCATGATTCCTTTTAATCCCGCCAAGAAGCATAATCTTGCTGCCTGGATGTGCGTGCGCTGTGATCCTGAAAATTACGGTCAAATGCTGGTTTATCGTTTCCCCAAACAAAAACTTGTTTATGGGCCGCAGCAAATAGAAAGCCGCATAAACCAAGACCCTGAGATCTCGCGCCAGCTTTCCCTTTGGGACCAGCGGGGAAGCAGGGTTATCCTGGGAACCCTCCTTATTATACCGATAGAGGGAAATCTCCTTTACGTGCAACCCCTTTATCTCAAGGCGGAAGCTGGTCAGATCCCAGAGCTTAAGCGGGTCATTGTGGCTTATGAGAATGAAATCCGCATGGAAAGGACTTTGGACGAGGCTCTGAACGCCATTTTTGGTGAGATTAAGAAAAAGACCCCCGCCCAGGCAGAGCGCCTTGAAAAACAACTTGTTCCTGCTCTAAAGCCTATTTTTGAACTTTATCTTCAGGCAGAAGAAGCCCTTAAAAAAGGCAACCTTGAAGAATTCGGCCGCCTGTGGCGCAAGATGGGCGAACTTTTAGAAGAAAAGAAGTAAGAAACCTTTACAAAATTGCCAAGATCCGTGTTGCAGTTTCTGAGGGATTCGTTCCTGTTACCGTTATGAGCGATTGCTCACAACGAAAAACATGAAAAAGTGTCTTAATGGGAGCATGTTTTATCCGACAAGGTGTCATCGCAAGGAGACTTGTACGCCCACGCAATCCCTGTTCCGAACACGGTAAGGGATCTAGGTTGCTTCGCTCGAAATGACATTGTTCAAGTTGTCGTCTTTTTTACGCTCCTAGTAATATGTTGTAAAGCTTCCGGATAAAAGTTTTCCTGTTTTGGAGGTGATAGCGTGGAATGGTTCGCTAAATCATTGGAAAAAGTTAGAGAGAAAAGGCCACTTGTTCAAAACATTACAAACTTTGTGGTTATGAACACAACTGCCAATGCTCTTCTCGCCATTGGAGCTGCTCCTGTAATGGCACATGCCCAAAATGAACTCGAAGACATGCTAAAGATTGCAGACTCCCTTGTGATAAATATTGGAACACTTGACGACAACTGGCTTAACTCTATGGAAAAAGCTGTTAAGCTTGCCAAAGCGTTAGGAAAAAACACAGTCCTTGATCCCGTTGGTGCGGGAGCTACCAAGCTGCGAACTGAAACATCGTTAAAGCTTATTGAATACGGAGACATAGCTGTTCTTCGCGGAAATTTTGGGGAGATAGCCGCATTGCTTGGTGAGCATGGAAAGACAAGAGGCGTTGATTCCGCAATATATGAAGAGGATAAAGCAAAGACGCTTGTGCTAACTGCCGCTAAAGAATTTGATACAGTTGTAGTTATCACAGGGCCTGTTGATTATGTGAGCGATGGCAAAAAAAGTTATGCGATATATAACGGGCATGAGATGCTTGGGAGAGTCACCGGAACAGGATGTATGGTTAGTGCACTCATTGGCGCCTTTGTAGCAGTTGAAGAACCTTTGAAAGCCGCTGTATCGGCTTTGGTTTCTTTTGGAATTGTAGCTGAGAAAGCTTATGAAGAGGCAAAATATCTGGGTAGCTTTCACGTAAAACTCTACGATTGGCTTTACAAAATTGATGTCGATCTCATTAACAAAATGGGTAAGGTGACGGAAATTGGACCTTAGACAAAAGCTCAAACTTTATGTGATTACCGAGAGAAATCTTAGGGACGAAGTAGAAACCGCAAAAGATGTTCTTGCAGGTGGTGCCACCGCAATACAAATGAGAATTAAAGATGCTCCAACCAGGGAAATGATAGAGATCGGAAAAAAGCTCCGGAAGCTGACCAAAGAATATAATGCACTTTTTTTTGTGGATGACAGACTTGATATTGCTCTAGCAACTGATGCGGACGGTGTTCAATTAGGACCAGATGATATGCCAATCTCTATGGCCAGGGAACTAGCCCCAAATTTGATCATTGGAGCTTCGGTTTACTGTCTAGAGGAAGCTTTGTTGGCAGAAAAAGAGGGAGCAAACTACCTCGGTGCTGGCGCAGTCTTTCCAACGAATACAAAAAAAGATGCTAAAGTTCTGGGGTTGGAAGGATTGAGAAAAGTAGTTGAATCCGTCAAGATTCCAGTGGTAGCGATCGGTGGAATAAACTATCAAAACTTAGAGGAAGTTCTCAAGACAGGCGTTAGTGGGATAGCGGTTATATCAGCTATTGTGGGAGCTCCTGATGTGAAAAGGGCAACCGAAGAGATGAGGAAGATAGTTGATGCCTATGTAAAGGCATATAGCTAAAATAGCCTTAACAAAAATCAGAATACCGATCATTGGGTTGCTGAGAAGCCTCGTTCTTTTAATAATCTTCCTTTTTGAGTAAAATTATTCCGATGCGGTTGTTGTCCATTTTTTTTACTATTTTTCTTATAAGTACAGGTAATGTTTTTGCCGTACAGGTCCATGGCCCCCCGGAAGGCTACTACACTCACAACCTGGCACATGTCTTTTTTATAGCGGCTATTCTTTTTTTGCTGTTCTGGCTGCGTAAAGAAGGTGGCGAAAATAAAAAGGCCTGGCGTTATTTTCGTCTCTCTCTGGTCTTCTTTATTTTGTGGAACTTAGATGCCATGGCAGCTCATATTTTGAAAAGAAGACTTCCCCACGAGGCCCTTTATTTGCCTCCTAATCCCTTTGACCATTTGCTTTTAGGGCCTTTTGATTGGGAACGCCTGGCTTTTTACATTACCCATTTTGATCATCTTTTGTGTGTTCCTGCCATGTTCTTTTTAATGCAAAGTCTTCGCCACTTCTATAAAGCCCAAGGAAAGCAGCCATTGGAACGATTATGAAAGCTCTTCCTCTTTTTCCAGTATATTCGGTAGATTTTGTAGGCTCTTTTTTGATGCTCCTTCTTTCTTTTACGACCTTTCGTTACGCCCTTCAACTCAAGAGAGAAAACCCTGAAAGTGTTTTCTTTATGTATCTTTTTGGTCTTTCTACGGCCTTTGTGGCCTTTTCTATATCGAGAAGTATCGGGCATATGTTGCGTTTTGTTTTTGTTTACGCAGGAGTGACAGAATGGTGGCGTGCCCTTGCGCCTATTTCTGGTAGTTTAAATAGCATTTGTTTTGTGGTGGTAGCTGTTCTTTCTTTTGTTTATCCCAATGTGGGACAAATTATTGCTTTGGTGCGCGCAGATGCCGAGCGTCTCAAAAGGGCCAAAGAAGAATTAGAAGCTGCCAATAGAGAGCTTCGCGAACTCCATCAAACTCTTGAAGAAAAGGTCCGTAAGCGTACCCAAGAGTTACTAGCCTCCGAGCAAAAATTCCGAAGGCTTTTTGAGAATTCAGGGGAGGTAATATTCTTTTGTGATGCCGAGGGGCGCATCTCAGATATTAACCCCAGCGGGGTAAAGCTTTTGGGATATCAGAGCAAAGAAGAGTTAATTGGTAAACCTATGTGGACCTTTTTTGCTGAAGATGAAGACTGGCAAAAATATTTGGTGGCTACCTGCAAAATAGGGTTCATAAAAGACTTTGAGACCCGCTGGATCACTAAAGGCGGTGGAGAGAGATATGTGATCATTACTGCTAACGCTATTGAAGGAGAATCGGGCTGCAAAATAGGCTGTGAAGGAATTGCTAAAGACATTACTAACTACCGCAAAATGACAGAAAAACTCATTTATTCTGAAAAAATGGCTTCTTTGGGGCAACTTGCCGCAGGTGTTGCCCACGAAATCAATACCCCTTTGGGTATAATCCTTGGTTACGCCCAAATGCTTAAAAAAGATTTTAAAGATCAACCTGAGGTTGCCGAAGAACTTGAAATTATTGAGTCTCAGGCGGAGGTGTGCAAGAAAATAGTAGCTGATCTGCTAAGTTTTGCGCGGTCTTCTAATGTTTCGCGCTTAAAAAAGCCGCTTTGCATTAATGATTGTATTGTCCAAACAGTTGATATGGTGCGCCATACCTTTGAACTCGATAGAATTGAAATTAAACTCTATTTAACTCCTGATCTTCCTGAAATTTTGGGTAACGAAGACCAATTAAGGCAGGTTTTTGTAAATCTTTTGAATAACAGCCGTGATGCCATAGAAAAAGACGGTGAAATCCATATATGGACCTTTGCTGAAAAAGATTACGTTTTTGTAGAAATAGGGGATACAGGAAGCGGAATTCCACCAGATATAAAGGACAAAATCTTTGATCCTTTCTTTACCACCAAGGCGCCTCGTAAGGGAACCGGGTTAGGGTTATCTGTTTCTTATGGGATCATTGAAGACCACGAGGGGAAGATAGAAGTCTTTTCTCCTCCGAAGGAAGAAAAACACCTTTCATATAAGTTAAATACAGTTTTTGTGATTAAGTTGCCAATTTATCGTGGAGAGAGCAATGAATCCGCGCATTTTAGTGGTTGATGACGAACCTCATATGACTCGTATGCTTTTGCGTTTGTTCCGGCAGATTCCTGAAGCCGAAGTTGAGCCATGTCTTTCTGGAGAAGAAGCCTTAGAGAAACTTTCCTCTTTTTCACCAGATGTCGTGGTCACGGACATCAAGATGGCGGGTATCGACGGGCTGGCATTACTTAAGCAAATCAAACAATTTGACCATACTATCTCGGTTATCCTTATAACTGGTTACGGCACCATTGAAATGGCCGTACAAGCTTTAAAAGACGGAGCTTATGACTTTATTCAAAAACCTTTCGACAGCGATCATATACTTCATGTTGTTAAAAGGGCTATCGAAAGAACAAAGCTTTTGCGGGAAAACCTCCATTTAAAGACAGAGATTGCAAGCTATGCCCGGGAAAAGCTTGGTATTATCGGAGATTCTCCAGCAATAAAGCGGGTTCTAGAGATGGTTGAACGCATTGCTCCCAGTGATGTCACGGTGCTTATCAGGGGAGAATCAGGGACAGGCAAAGAATTAATTGCCCGGGCTATTCACCAGTTGAGTAATCGGCGCGACAAAGAAATGATAACTGTTAATTGCCCTGCGGTTCCAGAACACATTCTTGAGTCAGAACTCTTTGGCTACGTAAAAGGTGCCTTTACCGGGGCCACGGCAGATCATGACGGGCTTTTTAAGGTAGCCCACGGTTCTACTATTTTTTTGGATGAAATAGGAGATATTTCCCCATCAGTGCAAACCAAGCTTTTGCGCGTTTTGCAGGAAAAAGAAATAAGGCCCCTTGGTTCTACTAAGACCATCCCGGTAGACGCAAGAGTTATCGCTTCAACTAACCAGGACTTAGAAGAAAAGATGTCCCAGGGAGCCTTTCGTGAAGATTTATTTTATCGTTTAAATGTCGTAACTATATACGTGCCGCCCTTGCGCGAACGCAAAGAAGATATCTTGCCCCTTGCTAACTATTTTTTGCATAAGTATAGCGAAAAATACGGAAAAGAAGGGCTAAGCTTTAGCTCGGAAGCACTTGATTATTTGGTTAATCGCCCTTGGAAAGGGAACGTGCGCGAGCTGCAAAATGCCGTGCGCAGAGCTGTTTTGCTTTGTAGGGGAGACACTATCACCTCTCAAGACTTTTCAGAAAAGACTCTCCCCATCCAGGTTGATTATTTTAGCCTCTACCTTGAAAAACCTTATTCTCAGGCCAAAAAAGAACTGTTAGAAAGCTTTTCCCGCCGTTATGTAGAAGAGCTTCTTTTAAAGACGAGAGGTAATGTAACTCAAGCTGCTCGTATGGCAGGCCTTGAGCGTCAAGCTTTTCAGCGCTTGATGCGGCAACTTCAGATCAAGTCCAGCGATTTCCGCAAAGAATAATTTTTGTGGCACTGCAACAAAAAAGTTGCAGCTATTTTTGTTGCAGTCCTCAAATGCTTATCAAAAAAGCCCCTTTTCTCCCTGATTTTGTGAAGAAAAAACTCACATTTGTTTGGCCCTTCTTTTGCAGACCACTATCAGTAAAGCTCAATGCCTTGCACAAAATTAAGAAAAGGAGGTGAAAAGGCATCTATAAAGTAAATCCTGCGGCTTATCAGGTTATGGAGATTCTTTCAAAAGATCAATGAAATTAGGAGGGGGTAATGGAAAGTTTAAAAAAGTTTCGTAAGTTTTTAATGCCTTTTTTCATTTTTTTGGTGGTAGCTTGGATTTATTGCCTTTATTCTGGGGTTCAGGCCTCGGAAGAAGCCCAAAAGATGGCCGCTGAGGCCCAAAAGGCTGCGGCCCAGGGTGCCGTAGCTGCTAAAGCTGCGGCTGGTGCCCAGGCGTGTAACGTTCTCTTAAATGATGACCTAGGGCTTAAAGGAAAGCTGGGAAAGATTATTGCGAAAACACCTGTTTGCACGCCCACTTGTACCACAGGATGTATTGATCCTAACGCTCCTAAAGGTTATCTTGGAATTCCCGGTGGTCCAAAGCCTAGTCCTATTGGCGGTCTTTTATGGGCCATCTGGGTAGGCTGGATTTTTTCCACCGTGGGTGCTTTTGGCGGCATCATGGCTGGTGTTGGCCATATCACTATTTTTGGCCTGGCAAACTTTGCCAAAAGCTTTAAAAAGACCAATCCTGCCCTCAATAAATTCCTTACCGATACCATCCGCGTATCTAACATGTTTTTGGTTGGTCTAAGTGCGCTTGTTTCCGCGGTGAACTACTGGAAAATGAAGCGCATTGTTTGGCCCCTTGCTATCGCTTTGGCAGTAGGTGCGGTAGGTGGTGCTTTTGGTATTGCTGAACTCACCGCGGGCAAGATAAGCCTTAAAGCCTATATCGGATACTTTGGTCTGGCTGTTTTTGCGGTGGCAGGCTTTATGTTTTACGGAACTACAGAACGCGCCCGTGCCAAACGAAAAGCAGCTCGCGAAGCTGCTAAGC
Source organism: Thermodesulfatator atlanticus DSM 21156 (assembly GCF_000421585.1). NCBI lineage: Bacteria > Pseudomonadati > Thermodesulfobacteriota > Thermodesulfobacteria > Thermodesulfobacteriales > Thermodesulfatatoraceae > Thermodesulfatator > Thermodesulfatator atlanticus. The sequence goes on along the minus strand of NZ_ATXH01000017.1, from coordinate 40,641 downwards.
GTTTTGAAGAAGCAGCCAAAAAGGGCGATGCTGCCGATGGCGTTAAAGTGGTATCTTTTGGTCTTACCAATTGCGTGTTTACCTTCTACGGCGTTGAGTTCCGCTTCAATCCTCTGCTTGCCGCCTTTGGTGGTTTGGTAATTGCCACCATTGCTGTTTTCTTGGGCATCGGCGGTGGTTTCTTGCTCGTTCCTTTTATGACCGACATAGTAAAGCTTCCCATGTTTATTGTTGCCGGCACTTCAGCTTTTGTGGTGCTAATCAAAATGATCATGGGTATTTGTACGTACATGCTTCTTAAAGGTGTTCAGGTCTGGTGGCCTCTTATTGGCACAGAGCTGGTGGGTATCTTTATTGGGTCCATGATTGGTCCTCGTACCCAGAAATATATCCCTGACATCTGGCTTAAGAGACTTTTTGTAGTGCTCGCAATCTACGTTGGTCTCCGTTACACTTCAAAGGGTTTCTTAGGAAAGAGCATCGTACCTCCTTATTAAACCTTGGCCTTGCGAGGGGCATTTTGTGCCCCTCGCCTTATTTTAGGAGGATGTTATGTATACCCACTGGCTTGTTTACTTAGACAAGATTTTTTTGCCCTTTTACCAACTACTTAGTGATCCTGTCTTGGCATATTTTTTGGGAACTTTTTTGTTAGCAATAATTTGTGTCATTATTGGAGAGTTTTTAGTTGGGATTGCTTTTTATGCGAACCGCAATTATGTCAAAAAGCTTACAAATGACTTAGTTCATTGGAATAATCTTTCTGTTGAGGCGGTGAAGAAAGGTGATACGGAAGCTTATCATACCTTTAATAAAGAAGCTAATGATGTTTACGGGAAGCTTTTTTTTCTAACAATTGCCCACTCCGCTGCTTTTCTGGTTCCTATTCCTTTTGTTCTAGCTTGGATGCAGTTCCGTTTTGGAGGAATTGAGTTTCCCTTGCCCTTTATTGTTCCAGGTGTGGGTGCCAGTGTTAGTTATATTTTTACTTTTGTCGTCTTATATTTGCCTTCTTACTGGCTTTTCAAAAAAATCAAACATAAATTGCCTTTATTTAAAGATTTTGACCGTATAATGCGAGAGAGTAGTGAAGTTGTAAAAGAGATGAAGAGTCTGGCTGACATTTTAGAAGAAAAAATTAAGGCTTCAAAAGCCAGACATAAAAATATAATGCAGCAAAAAGCGTAAGGGGGATGTCATGGGTGAAAAAAAGACTGTTTATTCCATATGTGGGATGTGTTCGGTTAGGTGTCCTATTGCCGTAGAAGTAGAAGGCAACAATGTTTTATGGATTTCGGGAAATCCCCACGACAAGGGCATAGGCACAGGAATTTGTGCCAAAGGTATTGCGGGACGCACCTTATTAAATGATGCTGAAAGGCCTCTTTCTCCTCTGATAAGAGACGGAGAGCGGGGCTCTGGGCGCTGGCGTAGTGTCAGTTGGGACGAGGCGCTTTCTTATGTGGCTGAAAAACTAAAGGGCATAATTGATCAGTACGGGGGGCGGGCAGTTCTTTTAAGTGACCGAGGAGGGCCTTTTGGCGAGTACCGAAAGGCCTTTCTCAAGGCCATAGGTTCACCGAATTATTGCAACCACGACGTGACCTGTGCTGTTTCTGTAAACCACGCAGCTTTGTCCCTTTTTGGTTTTGGGCGCAAGACCCTTAATTACGATTACCGCAACGCCAAGCATATTGTTCTTTATGGCAGAAATATCATGGAAGCCATAAAGATAAAAACTACCAAGGCAGTTTTGGATGCTTTGGACAAGGGTGCCAGACTTACCTACATTGACCCGCGGTATAGCGTTACCGCCTCAAAAGCCACCCGCTGGTGGAAAATAAGACCAGGAACAGACTATGCTCTCAACCTTACTTTGATTCACATCATTATCAAAGAAGGACTTTATGACAAAAAATTTGTTAATAGATGGGTTAATGGCTTTGAGGTGCTGGCAAACTTCGTAGAGCCTTATACACCTGAGTGGGGTGAAAAAGAAACGGGAATTCCAGCCCAGGAAATGTACCAATTTTGTCGTGAGATTGCCCAGGATGCCCCTCACGTAATATTTCATCCTGGCTGGATGAGAGCGCGTTACCTTAATGCTTTTTGGGAAAGCCGGACCACTTATCTTTTGAACGTGCTCATGGGGGCAATAGAAGTCCCTGGTGGCCTATTTTTTATGAAGGGCCCTGGGGATGCAGGTAAAAAAGGCTTAAAGAGCATAGGCGAAAATCTTCCCAAGGTGGAAGAAAAACGTGCCGACGGTGCAGGCTGGAAATATCCGTATATCAATAAAGGCCCAGGGCTTTTGCACCGAGCCTTTGAAGCCATAAAGACAGGGGAGCCTTATCCCATAAAAGCGTATTTTGTGCATCGTCATGATCCTCTTACCGGGCTACCTGATCCCGAAGCCCAGGTGGAGATTTTTAAGAACTTAGACCTTCTCGTGGTCTGTGACGTTAACTGGAGTGAAACGGCAAAATATGCCGATGTCATTTTACCTGAATGCACGTATCTTGAACGCTCTGATCTAATTGCTACCCAAAAGGGACTTAAGCCTGGCTTCAGGATCAGGACCCAGGCTATTGAACCACGCCATGACACTAAACCTGGCTGGTGGATATACATTGAGCTTGCCAAGCGTCTCGGCAAAGGCGAGCACTTTCCCTATGAAACCATCGAAGACCTCTGGCAAAAACAGCTCGAGGATACTGGCATCAACGTAGAAGATATCCAGAAAAAAGGCTTTATTACCCTGGTTGATGAGCCTATCTGGTATGACCGCATGGAAAAGCTTCCCTTTAAAACCGATTCTGGGAAGATTGAAATTATTGCTAAAAAATGGGAAGAAGCAGGGATTCCTTCCCTTAAGCCGTATGAATCCCCCGAAAAACCCCCTAAGGGTAAGTTCAGGCTCCTCTTTGGCAGGTGTGCCTGGCAAACACATGGTATGTGGATGAACAATCCTGCTCTTCACCCATACCTCAAAGAAAACGTCCTCTGGATAAATGACCAGGTGGCTAAGGAGATGGGACTTAAGACCGGAGATACCGTGATCGTAAAAAATGGAAATTACGAGAAAAAAATAAAAGTTTTCGCTACAGAACTCATTCATCCTGAGGCGGTTTATATGCTCCATGGTTTTGGGCGCACAGTGCCTCAGCAGACGAGAGCCTATAACCGCGGGGTTGCTGATCAGCGTCTAGAGGTAGGACTTCTTGACGTTTATGACCCCGCAGGAGGAGCCAATGCCCTTTGTGAGTGTTTTGTAGAGGTAACACCTTCAGAATAAGAGCCACAATAAAAGAGAGATTAACATTTAAGGAGGCTTAAAATGGCTAAATACTATATTTATCATGATCCTACCAGGTGTATCGGTTGTCTTGCCTGTGAACTGAGCTGCATGGACTGGAAGGGGCTCCCTTTTGGCGAGGCCAACTGTCGTATTTTCCGTTCAGGGCCTGATATGTTTCACGGAAAGCCCCGCCTTATGTTTCTTTATAATTCTTGCTTTCATTGCGAGCGGCCTTTCTGTGTAGAGGCCTGTCCTACAGGGGCTTTATTTAAAAGAGAAAGTGACGGCATAGTTATGTTTAAATCGGATCTCTGTATAGGTTGTAGGGCTTGCATTATGGCCTGTCCCTGGGGTATTCCGCAATGGAATAGCCTAGAGGGCAAAATCCATAAGTGTGATTATTGCGTTGAGCGTATTGATGAAGGCCTTGAACCGGCATGTGTTACACGCTGCCCTATGGATGCGCTTAAGTTTGTAAGGGTTGAAGAAGCAAGCAAACTCAAAAGGGCACGCTGGCTAAAGGATACCTTCAAGCATGAAGTGTCCCATGCAGCGGAGTTCTAAAAAGATTTTATTTTCACAATTTTTTGTGAGTGCTCAAAAAAAAGAGAAAATAAGAGAGATTTTCGTAGTTTTTCCATATAAAAAATGTTCAATATTTATTTTGACAAAATTGAACTGAAAGAATACAGGCTTCCTATGGATAGAATCGAAAAAAGATAGGAGCAATCAAATGCCGTACACGATAGAGCATGATCCTTCAAAATGTGACGGTTGTCAGAAGTGTGTGGAAGCCTGTAATAAAGGCCACGGGTTTTCGCCCGGCATTTCTAATTGTCGTATCCTTTCCATGAAAGTAGTGAAAGATGGTGAGGTTAAAGAATCTTTTGCCTACTTTTCCTGTATGCAATGTAAAAAGCCCAAGTGTGCTGATGCCTGTCCTACAGGGGCGATGTACCGCGATGCCTCTGCTGACGTAGTTTTTATTGATCAGAAGTTATGTGTAGGTTGCCTCAATTGCATTTTTGCCTGTCCTTGGGGAGTGCCTGTTTTTGATCCTTTAACCGGGGTTGTGACAAAATGTGATCTTTGCTACAACCGCATTAAAGCTGGTAAAAAACCCTATTGTGTTGAAGCCTGTCCAAATGGAGCGCTTACCGTCAAAGAGAAGAAGGCTCCTAAAAAGCCTGCTAAAAAGGGGCCAGCTAAAGCAAAAAGTGCGAAAAAACCTGAAGCCAAGTCTGCAACCCAAAAAGAATCTGAAAATGCAACACAGGGGGCGTAGATGGAACTTTCTCTAAGCTTAAAATATATCCCGATTCTGATCACAGCTTTAATTGTTTTTGCTATCGGCGCCGCCATGGTCATTATCAACTGGATTTTGGCGCCCAAACGCCCTTATCCTGAGAAGGCCATTGCTTACGAGTGCGGACTTCCTCCTACAGGTGAGCCCAGGCATCGCTTTGACGTTAAGTTTTATGCCATTGCTATTCTCTTTGTGGTGTTCGATGTGGAAGCTGTTTTTCTCTATCCTTGGGCCACCACCTTTGATCAGATTGGGTTTTTTGCCTATGTGGAGATGGTAGTTTTTATAGCTCTTCTCCTAGTTGCTTATTTCTATGCTTGGATCAGGGGGGCTTTTCAATGGGATTAAAAGGTACGGTTGAGGTAAGCGAAGGGGTAAGCCAAGTCCCGGGGACAGATGTTTACGTTACCACCTTTGATAAGCTTCTTAACTGGGCTCGTACAGGTTCTTTGTGGCCCATGACTTTTGGTCTTGCTTGTTGCGCTATCGAAATGATGGCCACAGGTGCGAGCCATTACGACTTAGATAGGTTTGGGATTATTTTTAGGGCTTCTCCCCGACAGGCAGACGTTTTGATCGTGGCAGGAACTGTAACCAAAAAAATGGCGCCTATTGTGCGCCGTGTTTACGACCAGATGCCTGAGCCTCGCTATGTCATTGCTATGGGAAGTTGTGCGTGTTCAGGAGGGGTTTTTCGAACCTATTCCACCGCGCAAGGCTGTGATGAATTTTTGCCAGTAGATGTTTATGTGCCGGGATGTCCCCCAAGGCCAGAGGCTTTGCTTGAAGGAATAATGAAGTTGCAACAGAAAATCCGGTCAGAAAATGGTCGCTGGGGGATGTTCCGTTAAGGAGGCGATATGCGAGCGCTTGAGTTGTTACAAGAAAAATTTGCTAGTGAGATAGTTAAAACCGGAGAAACTGCCGGTCAGCACTACGTTATTGTTAATCGCGAAAAAATCGTAGAAATTCTTCGTTTTCTACACGACCATCCGGAGCTTTTGTTTGATCACCTGGCAGACCTTACTGCCATTGATTGGCATGGCAAGAAAAAAGACTATCGCTTTGAAGTGGTCTATAACCTCTATTCCATACGTTATGGGTATTTTTTGAGGGTAAAAGCCCAGGTTCCTGAAGATGATCCGCGTATCGATTCGGTGACCTGTATCTGGCAGGTGGCAAACTGGTTTGAACGTGAAGTTTACGATATGTTCGGCATCACCTTTAACAACCATCCTGACTTAAGAAGGCTTCTTATGCCAGAGGATTGGCCAGGGCATCCTTTGCGCAAAGATTATCCTCTGTCTCCCGAGCCAGAGCAGGAATGGCAGGGATACAAAGAACTTAAAGAAAAAGCCAAACGTTTGGCTGAATTCGATTGGTATAAGAGAATTCCACCTGGCCTTAGCGAAGAGACGCAAGAGAGCGCTCAAGTAGAAGAGGAGGAGGGCCATGGCACAAGCGCTTGAAATAATCCAGAAACAGCAGGAAGCCGAGGAGTGGGAAGAGCCATATCTCGTTAATATGGGCCCTCAACACCCGGCTACCCACGGGGTGTTGCGTATCTTTCTTGAGCTTGATGGCGAATATATTGTTCACTGCGATCCCCGGATAGGCTATCTCCACCGTGGCATTGAAAAGCTTTCGGAGACTTTTACCTACTCTCAAGCAATCGTCCTGACAGACCGTTTGGATTATATCGCTTCTGCTGCCAACAACGTGGGCTATTGCCTGGCAGTTGAGAAATTGATGGGCCTTGAAGTCCCCAGAAGGGCGCAGATTATAAGGGTGATTGTGGCGGAGATGGCCCGTATTGCAAGCCATCTTCTTTGGTTGGCTACCCATGCTTTAGATATCGGCGCCATGACGGTTTTCCTTTACTGTTTCCGTGACCGTGAGTGGCTTTTAAATATTTACGAAGAAATTTGTGGTGCACGTTTGACTCACACGTATCCTGTGATTGGTGGGGTGCGTTTAGATTTCACGCAACATATTATCGATGAACTTTACCGCTTCACCGAAGAATTCCCAAACCGCATTCCTGAGTACGAAACCTTGATTGACGTGAACAGGATTTGGCTTAAGCGAACCAAAGGTGTGGGCGTAATTTCTGGAGAAGAGGCGGTAAACCTTGGTTTGACCGGGCCTTCTTTGCGCGGTTCAGGAGTACGCTACGACCTTCGCAAGAATTGTCCCTATCTCATATATGATGAACTCGATTTTGACATGGCTGTTGAGTACGAAGGCGATGTGTACGCAAGGTACCGGGTGCGTATGAAAGAGATGCGTGAAGCAAACAAAATTATACGCCAGTGCTTAGATAAACTCGCAGAGTGTGAAGGAGAGCCGGTAATTGCCGAAGATGCTCCTGGTTTGTTTATGCCTTTTGGCAAGCTGAAAAAACCGCAAGCTTCTCCGCATCCTAAGCGGGGATATCTCATCAAAGGGGTAGAGGTTCCTGTTGTTCCTGAGGGAGAAGTCTACGTAGCTACCGAAGTGCCCAAAGGCGAGCTTGGTTTTTACATTGTAAGTGATGGTTCTGGTCACCCTTGGCGCATGAGGATTAGAGCGCCCTCATTTGTACACATTTCAGCTATTCCCGCCCTGTGTAAAGGGCAGATGGTGGCAGATATTATTGCGGTTATTGGTTCTGTAGACATTGTTTTAGGAGAATGTGACAGATAGCGGGGAAAAACTATGGATGTACAAGGAATGTACCAGGCAGCAAACCACTTTTTGTTGAAGTATTTGGGCATTTCTCTTTTCAAGAGTTTGGTGATAGTAGTAGTTGCCCTTTTGCATGTGGCCTATGCTACTTATGCTGAACGAAAGATCATAGGCCGCATGCAGCAGCGAATAGGCCCCAATCGTGTAGGGCCACGAGGGCTTCTGCAGCCCATTGCTGACGTCTTGAAATTATTAGGTAAAGAAGACATTACGCCTAGTTGTGTAGATAGCCGTGCGGTGTTTATGGTTGCTCCTTTTATCAGTCTGGTAGCAGGAGCAACAAGTCTCGCTGTCCTACCTATCTGGGAAAACTTTGTAGTTACCAATGTTAACGCTTCGTTATTGGTTGTGTTGGCCATGAGCTCACTTTCATCTTTTGGTGTTATCCTGGCCGGTTGGGCCTCTAACTCCCGTTACGCCTTCTTGGGCGGCTTGAGAGCTGGTGCCCAGGTGGTGAGTTACGAAATAGCCATGGCCCTTTCTTTGGTAGGTGTAATGATGCTTGCCGGCTCCATGAATCTTGTTGAAATCGTCAAGGCCCAAATAGCAAGCCCCTTTAAAATTTATGCTATTCCACAAATTATCGGCTTCTTTGTTTTCATGATTGCAGCTGTTGCTGAAACAAACCGTACTCCTTTTGATTTGCCCGAAGCCGAGACCGAGTTAGTTGCTGGTTACTTTGTGGAATATAGTGCTATGAGATTTGCGCTTTTCTATCTTGCCGAATATTTCGGAATGATTGTTATGTCTATCTTAGCTGTAGTTTGCTATCTCGGTGGCTGGTATGGTCCATTTGAGATTCCAGGTATTCCTTTCTTTTGGTTTTTAGTGAAAGTTTACTTTTTAATCTTCTTTTATATCTGGATCAGAGCCACTTTACCTCGTTATCGTTATGACCAGTTAATGGGATTAGGTTGGAAGGTTTTAATTCCTCTTGCCCTTCTCAATATCGTTATTACAGGGTTTATAAAGATACTGTTCTAAATGATGCTTTGAACGGAGGAGCCATGGGTCTTCTTAAGACAGTGTTTCTTACAGAAATAATGAAGGGTCTTTCGCTTACATTTCGTAAGCTTTTTGCTAAACCTGTAACTATTCAGTATCCAGAGGTTAAGAAAGAACTCGCTCCTGGTTTTCGCGGAAGGCATGCTTTAGTTCGTGATCCAAAAACGGGTATAGATCGCTGTGTTGGATGCTATCGATGTGCTCAAGTATGTCCTTCGAGATGTATTTTTATTGAGACAGAGAGAGATCCTAATACAAAAAAGCGTATTGTGAAACGTTATGATATCGATGCCTTAAGATGTGTTTTTTGCGCATACTGTGTTGAAGTTTGTCCTGTAAATGCTTTGGTACTTACTGAATTTTATGAGTATTCGGGTTTTAGTCGCGAAGAGCTTTATTTTACAAAAGAAAAGCTTCTACAGAATTGGGATGAATTTATCGTAACCCAAAAGCGGCCGTACTTTAATCCTTTCTGGAAGCCTCGTGGTGTACCAGAAAAGCTCTTACCAGGGCCAAAAAGAAAGGCGGAGGGCATTTAAATGGAAGCATTATTATCAAAGTTAGTTTTTCTTTATCTATCAATTGTGCTAATTGTTACGGCCATATTAGTGATTACTAATCGTAATGCTGTACACGCAGTCCTCTGGATGTTAGTGATGTTTTTTCACCAGGCGGTTCTTTTTATCACTCTAGATGCAGAATTTCTTGCTGCGGTTCAGGTTATTGTCTACGCTGGGGCAGTATTAGTTCTCTTCTTATTTGTTGTTTATATGATTAATTTAAGGACGGAATTAAAAGTTAAGAACTTTATGGATTTTTGGCCGCAAGCAATACTTGTTTGTTTGGCTTTGATTATCCTTATAGTTAAAGCTATTTCTGATTTTCGTATGCCTCCTCCCGTTGGAGATATGACTCCCAAGCAGATACTTCTTGAAGGCCATGCAAAGATTCTTGGAAAATCTTTGTTTACGGAGCATATTCTTTCCTTTGAAGTTGTAGGTGTTCTTTTATTAGTTGCTGTTTTGGGAGCGGTTGTGCTCACGAGGAGAATTAGAATGAAAGAGGAGGAGCTATGATACCACTTTCCTGGTTTATTTTTCTTACGGTTGTCCTTTTTAGTATGGGAGCTCTTGGATTTATCATCAGGCGTAATGTGATTATTATGTTGATGTGCGTTGAGATAATGCTCAATGCAGTTAATATTAGTTTAGTTGCTTTTGGACGTATGTTAGAGCACACTTTAGCCCATGTTTTAGTGTTTTTTGTTATAGCCGTAGCCGCTGCAGAAGCTGCTATTGGTTTGGCTTTAGTAGTTCTTTTATTTAAGAAAACTCGTGAAGTTCATATGGATCAATTCCGCTTATTAAAGGGGTAAACGTATGGAATACGTTATCTGGATACCATTTTTGCCGTTGATTGCTGCTACTATCACCTTGCTTTTTGGGCGTTGGTATATTCGGAAACAGGCCCATTGGTTACCGTGTATTGCCGTATTTGGTTCATTTTTATTGTCATTTAAAGCACTTTTAGATGTAATAGGTGGAGCACGTGCTAATTTTGATCTCTACTCCTGGGTTATCGCTGATACTTTTAAGGCTGCAGTTGGTTTTCAGATTGATCCCCTTTCTGTTTTGATGCTTGCGATGGTTTCGTTTCTTTCCTTTCTTATCCATGTGTATTCAATAGGCTATATGGAAGATGATCCTGGTTATTACCGCTTTTTTGCTTACATTTCTCTTTTTACGTTTTCAATGTTAATGCTTGTTTCTGCTAATAACTTTCTGCAACTCTTTTTTGGTTGGGAAGCAGTTGGTCTATGTTCCTATCTCTTAATTGGTTTCTGGTATCAGAAAAAGAGTGCCGCAGACGCTGCTAAAAAGGCATTTATTGTTAACCGTTTTGGAGACTTCGGCTTTGCCCTTGGTGTATTTCTAGTGTTCTTAACTTTTGGAACAATCTATTATGATGATGTCTTTGCCAGGGTTCATGAGATCGCGCATACGACCGTAAATTTCCTTGGCTTTGACGTGCTACTTGCCACGCTCATTGCCGTGCTTCTTTTTTGTGGTGCCATGGGTAAGAGTGCCCAGTTCCCGCTACACGTCTGGTTGCCCGATGCCATGGAAGGTCCTACCCCGGTTTCAGCCTTGATCCACGCCGCTACCATGGTTACGGCTGGTGTTTTCATGGTTTGTCGTTGCCATGAAATCTTTGTCCTTTCTCACACAGCTATGGCGGTTGTTGCTGCGGCTGGGACCATAACCTGTTTTATGGCGGCTACCATTGCTCCTACCCAATTCGATATCAAAAGGGTCATCGCTTATTCTACGCTTTCTCAGCTGGGTTATATGTTCATGGCTTGTGGGGTAGGGGCTTTTGCAGCGGGCATGTTCCACTTGTTCACCCATGCCTTCTTTAAGGCCCTTCTCTTCTTGGGTGCTGGAAGTGTGATGCATGCCATGCACCATGCCCCTGACCCAACTGACATGCGATATATGGGCGGACTCAAAAAGTATATGCCCATTACTTTTTGGACCTTTTTTATTGCCTCACTTTCTATCTCGGGAATTCCGGGTTTTGCTGGATTCTTTAGTAAAGACGAAATTCTCTGGCTTTCTTTTGTCTCGGAATATCCGTGGGGTAAGTTTGTTTGGTTTGTGGGCACCCTTGTGGCAGGTTTAACTGCTTTTTACTCCTTCCGGGTAGTGTTTATGACCTTCTTTGGTGAGTTCCGTGGCAAAGAAGTGCTTCACGGGCACGAACCCCATGAGTCTCCTTCGGTTATGACTATCCCTTTGATGATTCTTGCTGTTGGTGCGGTGGTAACCGGTTGGCTGGGTGTGCCTCATGTTCTTGGTGGCGAAAATCACTTTGGAAAGTTTCTTGAGCCAGTGCTTGGGCATCCTCATATCCACCTGCCTTATTGGCTTTACGGTAAAAGAGAAATTATTGAGCTTTTCTTAATGGCAGTATCTGTGGCAGTGGGTGTTTTGGGCATTGCAGTCGCCTATGTAGTTTACGTGAAAAAGCCCGAACTTCAGCGGCTTGTTCCGGAGAAGTTTCCGAAACTTTACCAATATCTTTACCACAAATGGTATTGGGATGAGATTTACGATGCTACTATTGTAAAGCCGACCTTCTTTACCGCCCGTGCGATAGTGCAGGGTGTCATTGATTCTGTTCTTATTGAAGGCGTGGTCAACGGTTTACCGGATCTAATTCGTCGTGGAGGGGCTTCACTCAGGCGGGTTCAAAGTGGCGTAGTGCAAACATATGCTTTGATAATGGCCACTGGTGCCGCCATAGTTTTATTGTTGGTTTACATCTTTTAGGGGGGCTAAAATATGGAAGCGGCCTTGCGCATGTCAGATTTTCCTTTGCTTTCGGCCATTATCTGGTTGCCGGTACTGGGGTCTATTATTCTGCTTGCTCTCCCCAGGAATGACAAACTTATACGATGGTTCACCCTGGTAGTTGCTGTTGCTGATTTTTTGATTTCGCTGCCTTTGTTTTTCGACTTTGATAAGAGCTTTGCGGGAATGCAGTTTGTAGAAAAGCTTTCCTGGATCAAATCATGGAACATTTCTTATTTTCTGGGTGTTGATGGTATCAGTGTCCTGCTGGTTCTTTTGTCAACCCTCATCACCATCTTATGCGTATTGATTTCCTGGGAAGCTGTTACTGAAAAGGTCAAAGAGTTTCATATTGCCCTTCTTTTGACTTCTGCGGCAATGATAGGTGTCTTTTGCTCTCTTGATCTCTTTCTTTTTTATCTTTTCTGGGAAGCAATGCTTATCCCCATGTACCTTATTATAGGGATTTGGGGAGGGCCTAATCGCCTTTACGCTACCATAAAGTTCTTTCTTTATACGCTGGTTGGCTCTGTTTTAATGCTGGTTGGTATCATCTTCCTTTACCTTAAGGCAGGCACTTTCAATATCCTAGAAATCATGAATTTGGGCCTGCCTTATAAGTTTCAGTTCTGGCTCTTCTGGGCGTTCTTTGCAGCCTTTGCGGTGAAAGTGCCTATGTGGCCCGTTCATACCTGGTTACCAGACGCCCACACCGAAGCGCCTACGGCTGGTTCGGTTATCCTTGCTGGCATTCTCATCAAGATGGGTGCTTACGGGTTTTTGCGCTTTTCTCTTTCATTTTTCCCCGTGGCCGCCAAGGAAATGATGATTCCCATGTTGGTTTTGTCCGTCATAGCCATTATTTATGGCGGCATAATTTGTCTTGCCCAAACAGACCTCAAGCGTCTCATCGCCTACAGTTCCGTGAGCCATATGGGGTTCATTACCCTTGGTATCTTTTCTCTTAATGGCAATGCTGTGGAAGGCGCCATTCTCCAGATGATAAATCACGGGATTGTCACCGGGGCACTCTTTATGTGCGTTGGTGTGGTTTATGAGCGTACGCATACCAGGGCCATTAAAGATTATGGTGGCTTGGCAACGGTAATGCCTATTTTTGCAGCGTTTTTCATGGTCTTTACGCTGGCTTCGGTGGGTCTTCCTGGGACTAATGGATTCATCGGGGAATTCTTGGTCCTTCTGGGAACTTTTGCTTCTAAAAAATGGGCAGCTGCTCTTGGTACAACCGGTATCATAGTTGGTGCCACTTATATGCTTCGCCTTTATCAGCAGGTGTTTTATCAGGAAGTTAATCCCAAGGTGATGGGCTTGCGTGACGTAAAAATGCGGGAGGTAATTGCTTTGGTGCCTATGTTAATTCTTGTCCTCTTAATAGGGTGTTATCCTACGCCGTTCTTGGGTTTTATGCATGAATCGGTAAGGGCTTTGTTGGAACATGTTCACAGTGCGCCTAGTGCTACGGCGCCAATTAGCGAAATCATAAAGGAGGGGTTCAATGTGGTCCTCCCTTCCTAGCTTCGTAGCGGTTTATCCCGAGATTTTGTTGGTCATAGTGGCAAGTGTAATGGCCCTTGTTGATCGTTGGGTCAAGTGCAAAAACGTCTTTGCCTGGGCCTCTATTGCAACCGCATTGCTTGGTATCATTTTAGTCTTTGCGGTTCAGGGAAACGTCTTTGGGGCTAGTTATGCGGCAGATGCCTATGGCCTTTTCTTTAAGGTCATCTTTTTGCTAGCGTTATTGTTAGTGGTGTTACTTTCCCCGGGATATAACAAGATCGTAGGCATCAATTTCGGCGAATATTATGCCCTTTTGATGTTTTCAGTAACAGGCATGATGCTCATGGCCTCAAGCAAGGATTTAATTCTTCTTTTCTTAGGCCTTGAGCTCATGTCTCTTTCGGTTTATGTGCTGGTGGGGTTAATTTATGCTGATTTGCGCTCCTTGGAAGGTGCGATGAAATATTTTCTCTTGGGGGCGTTTTCATCAGCCTTTTTACTACTAGCAATGACCTTCTTATATGGGTTCACCGGCACCACTTATATCGACGAAATTGCTAAGCGTGTATTTTTTGAAGGAGTGCATGGCAATAAGGCCCTAGTATTATCTGCAGCCCTTTTTGTGATAGCTTTTGGGTTCAAAGTAGCCTTGGTGCCTTTCCATATGTGGTCACCTGATGCTTACGAAGGTGCACCCACCACGGTAACAGCATTTATGTCTATTGGTCCTAAAGCAGCGGGTTTTGCCGCTATGGGGCGTGTTTTTCTTGAGGCTTTGTATGTCTCAAGGGTGGAGTGGGTGGCACTTCTTGTTCCTCTTGCACTGGTAACTATGTTTGTGGGAGCTATCCTGGCAGTTGTCCAGACAAACATCAAACGCCTTTTGGCATATTCTTCTATCACCCACGCTGGTTACGCGGTGCTTGGTATTGTTGCGGCTAATCAAGAAGGCATGGCGGCTACGATGCTTTACCTCTTCTTCTACCTCTTCATGAATATAGGGGCCTTCGGGATAGTCGTCCTTTTAAGGCAAAAGGACTTTCTTGGGGAGAATATTTTTGACTACCAGGGTCTTTCCAAGACCCACCCTGTAGTAGCTCTTCTGATGTTGATATTCCTCTTTTCATTGGTAGGTATTCCCCCCACCGCTGGTTTTATTGGGAAGTTTTTCGTGTTCAAGGCGGCATATCAGGCAGGGCACCATCTGCTTGTCATAGGTGCGGTGCTTGCCAGTGCTATTGCCTCGTACCCTTATCTCCGTATCGTGATGCTCATGTACATGAAACCACCTGAACAAGAAGTAGGGCTCAACTTAACCCCTTATCTTTTTGCCGGGCTTTTGATTTCTGCTGTGGGTGTTTTACTCTTCGGCGTGTATCCCGAGCCTGTCATCTCCTTTGCCAGAGCCTGCAGTTTAGGGATCATTCCTTAAAATGTTCTTATTGAAAGATTTATACGCCTCGGTGGCTTGTAGCTGCTGAGGCGTTTTTTTTGATAAATTCTTCTTATAAGATTTTAAGATCCTTTTTTAAAGACGACCTGCTGTTTTTTCTAGCCTCTTTAAACAAATTTTTTGAGACTTAGTCATTTGTCCACAGGGAAAGGGAGATAAGAAACTTTTGCTTTACTTTATAGAAGATGCCTGGCATGCCAAGTTTTTAGGACCGGAAGAATAAGACTTTTTGACTTATAAAGGTGGTTCTTTATAATGCTTTTATGATGGCAAGAAAAAAACTTCCCGTAGGTATTCAGAGTTTTGTCGAGATACGTACGGAAAATTACTACTATGTGGATAAAACGCTTTTCGTCAAAAAGCTCGTTGATGAAGGGAAGTATTATTTTCTCTCTCGGCCGAGGCGTTTTGGAAAGAGCCTGTTTCTGGACACACTGCGCCAGGCCTTTTTGGGAAGGCGTGAACTCTTTGAAGGCCTTTATCTAGAAGAGAATTGGGATTGGTCAAAGAAGTATCCGGTGGTCTATATTTCTTTTGGTTCGGGAGTAATTAGGTCTCGAGATGAGCTTCTCGAGACTTTTTATTCTATGCTGCGTCGCCATGCTGAAGAATATCAGATATCCTATCAGGAAAAACTTCCAAATAAACGTTTTGAAGAACTTATTTTGCGTTTAAGTAAAAAATATAACCAAAAAGTTGTAGTGCTGATTGACGAATACGATAAACCTATTCTAGACAATATTAATCGGCTCGATGTAGCTGCTGAGATTCGCGAGGAGCTAAAGAATTTCTACTCTGTGCTAAAGGATGCCGATCCGTATCTTAAGTTCTGCTTCCTGACAGGTGTTACGAAGTTTTCCAAGGTTTCAATTTTTTCTGGGCTTAACAATCTGGAAGATATTACAATTTCTTCTGAATATGCCACTATTTGCGGCTACACGCAGGAGGAGTTTGAGGAGACTTTTGCTGATCGTCTAGCAGGGGTTGATTTTGAAGAAGTGCGTCGGTGGTATAACGGCTACTCGTGGTTGGGAGAACCGGTTTATAATCCCTTTGATATTTTGCTTTTTTTGCGCAACTATGAGTTTCGGCCGTATTGGTTTGAGACAGGCACACCGACTTTTCTCATCAAGCTTCTTACCGAGAAGAAATTTTTTATCCCTGAACTTGAGCACCTTGAGGTGGGTGAAGAACTTTTAGAAAGCTTTGAAATAGAATCTATCAAGCCCGAAACTATTTTATTTCAGACTGGTTATCTCACTATTGAAAAGCTAGAATATGTGCTTGGCAAAAAACGCATTTATAAGCTTCGATATCCTAATTTTGAAGTCAGGTCTGCCTTTTCTGAACATTTACTCAATTATTTTGTGCAAGACTTGCGTGCCAAGGTGCAGAATGAAATTCGTCTTGCCCGTATTCTTGAATCGGGAAAGGTAGAAGACTTGATAGATATTTTTCGTTCTTTTTTTGCTTCTATACCGCACGACTGGTACCGGAAGACGGAGTTAGCGGGCTATGAGGGCTTTTACGCGAGCATCTTCTACTGCTACTTCGCGGCTCTTGGCCTTGACGTACGGGTGGAAGAGGCAACGAATCAAGGCCGCCTTGACATGGCGGTGATGTTTGAGGGGCGCTGTTATCTTTTTGAGTTCAAGGTGGTTGAGGACACGGCCGAAGGGAGTGCTCTTAAGCAGCTTAAGGAGAAGCGTTACTTTGAGAAATATATCGGCAGATGCCGGAAGATTTTTCTCATAGGGGTGGAATTTAGCAAGCGTGAACGCAATGTGGTGAGTTTTGAGTTGGAAGAGCTAAATATCTGAAGGATAAAGCTAATCTTTTCAGAAGCACATTTAGGAAAATTTTTGATTCAAAGCCTATAAAGAATAGAATAGGTTTAAAGAGTTTAAAGAGAAGGTAAATAGCAGTTTTAGCCTTTTTACCTGTTACAGAAGAAAAATACATGGTGGAGATGGGGGGATTCGAACCCCCGACCTCCACGTTGCGAACGTGGCGCTCTCCCAACTGAGCTACATCCCCACTCCCAAGTAAAAGCTAACGAGGGGGGTGGTGTGTGTCAACTAAGCTTCGCCGCCTGCGGCAGAGGCCTTTTTGGCCTTCAACTTGGCCGCAAGGCGTGAAATTTTGCGTGCCGCCGTGCGGTGATGGAAGGTTCCTTTGGTCACGGCACGCTGAATCATGCTCTGAGCCCTAATAAAGGCCTTTTCCGCCTCTTCAAGGGTACCTGTTTCCAATGCTGCCAAAAATTTCTTAACTTCTGTTTTGACACGGGTTTTGATGGACTTATTGCGCATCCGACGTTTAAGGCTTTGCCTTAGAGCTTTTGCTGCTGATCTATGCTGAGGCAAGACTATCCCTCCTTTTCTATTTTGCAGCGCGCTATATAATACGACTTGAGAAAAATGTCAATGAATATGCCGTTGCCTGCCGTCAAAATAGGAACTTCTGGCTGGAATTATCCCCACTGGAAGGGGATTTTTTATCCAGAGAAGTTACCCTCTACCAAATGGCTATCATATTATAGCGAATTTTTCGAAACAGTCGAAGTAAATGCGACTTTTTATGGTACACCCAAAGAAAAAACATTCAAAAAGTGGTATGAAGAAACTCCTTCGGATTTTATTTTTGCCTTAAAGGCCAACCGCTTTATTACCCATGTTAAACGGCTAAAAGACGTTGCAGAACCCCTTAAAAGGTTCTATGCGGCTATTAGCCCCTTAAAAGAAAAGATAGGTCCCATCCTTTTCCAGTTACCACCGAGTTTGAAATATGATCGCTCTTTATTAAAAGAATTTGTTAGGCTTCTGGATCTGTCTTATAAGACCGCTATAGAGGTTCGTCACCAGAGCTTTTTATGTGAAGAATTTTACGAACTCCTCAGGCGTTTTAACATTTCCCTCTGTCTTTCAGATACTGCCGGTAGGTACCCCTCTTTGGTTGAAGTACTTACGGCAGACTTTGTCTATGTTCGTTTGCATGGCTCCCGTGTGCTTTACCGTTCCTGCTATACCGAGGAAGAATTGCAAGCCTGGGCGCAAAAGCTAAAAAGCTGGGCGATACCTGCTTATGTTTATTTTGACAACGATTCCCTTGGATGGGCGGTGCCCAATGCCTTACGCTTAAAAGAGCTTCTTGGCCAACCTGCTAAAGGTCTTTCTGACAAGGCTTGGGAACTTTTAAAAAATCGTCCTTTGGATTAAATTGGCGCTCATGTCATCGCTAAGAGACCTTGCCCGGAAAATAGAAGACCTTTTACCCCGTCCAGTTAGACTGATGGAGGTCTGCGGGACCCATACGGTCAATATCTTTCGCTATGGTTTGCGCAGCCTGTTTACCGATAAGCTCACTTTGATTTCGGGTCCTGGGTGTCCGGTTTGTGTGACTCCGCAGGAAGAAATCGACTATCTCATTGCTGCGGCTTCAAAGCCCGATGTTATCCTTGCCACTTTTGGCGATATGATTCGAGTACCAGGGAGCCAGGGGTCCCTTAAAGAGGCCAGGGCACGGGGAGCTAACGTGAAGATCGTTTACTCCCCTTTGGATGCTTTAAAAATCGCCAAAGAGAATCCCGATTATAAAGTCGTTTTTGCCGCGGTTGGTTTTGAAACCACAGCTCCTGCAGTGGCGGTGGCAGTACTTGAAGCCCGAAAAGAAAAAATCCCGAATATTTACTTTGCCGTAAGCCACCGCACTATGCCTGAAGCCATGCGGGCGCTTTTAGGCTCAGGGGAGGTCAGACTAGACGGCCTTATTCTCCCAGGCCATGTTTCTACGATCACCGGGGCACGATATTTTTCTTTTGTATCAGAAGAGTTTTCTTTGCCAGCGGTGGTAGCTGGCTTTGAGGCCCACCAAATAATGCACGGCATTTATCTCCTTGCGAAGCAGATTGCTGAAGGCCGCGCGGAAGTAGAGATAGCCTATCGCGAGGCGGTTTCATGGGAAGGGAATCCTATGGGCAAACAACTTATTAGAAAGGTCTTTGAACCTTGTGATGTCCGCTGGCGAGGCCTTGGTCTAATCCCCCAGAGTGGTTTAAGGCTAAGGGACGAATTCCGAGATTTTGATGCGAAAGAGGTTTTGCCTCTTGAGCTTCCGCAAGCAAAAGAAACACCAGGCTGCCTTTGTGGCGAGATTATTTGCGGTAGGGCAACGCCTCCTGAGTGCAAACTCTTTGCCAAGGTTTGCACGCCTGAGACCCCTAAAGGACCTTGTATGGTTTCAAGCGAAGGGACCTGTGCGGCCTGGTATGCATACGGAACCGAACAAGTCAGTTGACCTTGCAAATGACCTATTTGCACGCTTGAGGGCTTATTTTGGGTAAAAGCCTCAGGTTAAACGAGTTTTGCTTTTTGGTTCTCATGCGGAGGGGAGGCAACCCGGCGCAGTGACGTGGATTTGCTCATCGTAGTGGACGAGCCTAAGCCTTATCTGGAACGCCTAGAAGATTTCCGTAATCTTTTATTGAGCTTTCCTGAAAGTGCGTGGGATATCTTAGTCTGGACAGAGGAAGAGCTATTGCGGGGCAGAAACAACCCTTTTATGCGCCATGTGTTAAGAGAGGGAAAGGTGATTTATGAGCGTGAGGAAAAACGTAGCAGAGGCTAAGCGCTGGTTACGTACCGCCGCCCAGGATTTGTGCGCAGCACGCATTCTTAATCGTGAAGGGGAGTATGCCCTTACGATACCCTAACGGGCCAGATCTTACTCCAGATGAAGTTTATACGCGCAGCGAGGCCGAAAAAGCCCTTGAAATTGCTGAAGAATTTTTGCCCGTGCGGAAAGTTTTCTCAAAAATCTTTGAATAAGGGGTCTTTTTCAACAAATTCTCTCAATGCCTTGGCGGTGTGGGTTTCTTGGTCAATTAATTCATCAGGTGGCCCGGTGAAAAGGACCTCGCCTCCCTGGTCTCCTCCCTCTGGCCCCAGGTCAATGATCCAGTCAGCCTCTTTGATGACGTCCAGGTTGTGTTCAATAACAAGCACAGTGTTGCCCTTGTCAATTAGCGCGTGGAAAAGATTAAGGAGTTTGGCCACATCGGCAATGTGGAGCCCGGTGGTAGGCTCATCAAGGATATAAAGTGTCCCACCGCGTTTTCCTTTGATAAACTCCCGGGCCAGCTTAAGACGCTGGGCCTCGCCGCCAGAAAGAGAAGGGCTTGGCTGGCCAAGGGTCAAGTAATCAAGCCCAAGATCACAAAGAAGCTTAAGCGCCTGGCAAAGTTCTGGCACTCCCTCAAAAAAGTGACAGGCCTCAGCCATGCTCATGGAAAGCACTTGCGCTATGTTCTTGCCTTTGTAAAGCACTTTGAGTGTTTCTTCGTTGTAACGGGCACCCTGGCACACCTCACAGGTGATATAGACCTCGGGCAAGAACTTCATCTCGACTTTTAGTTGCCCCTGTCCCTTACAGTGCGGGCAACGGCCTTCTTCAATATTGAAAGAAAAACGGCTGGCAGTATAGCCCCTTGCGCGGGCCTCTTTTGTGCCGGCAAAAAGGGTCCTTATGCGGTCCATAAGCCCCAGGTAAGTGGCTGGGGTGGAACGTGGGGTGCGCCCAATGGGGCTGTGATCCACTACCACGGTACGCTTGATGTTTTCCCAGCCTTTTAAGTCCTTTAAGCCCTTCAAAGGCTTTTCTTCCAGTTTTCGTTTCAGGTTTTCGTAGAGCACGTCCATGACCAAAGACGACTTGCCGGCCCCTGAAACCCCGGTTACCACCACAAGTAACCCCAAAGGGATATCAACGTTGATATTTTTGAGGTTGCGGGCAAGAGCCCCTTCAAGCTTAATAAATTTTTCGGGCTTGCGTTTTTGGCTGGTGATTTGGTAACGCGCGGCATCAGTAAGTACTTTGGCGGTGAGAGATTTTTCCGCCTTTAAAATTTCTTTAAAAGGCCCCTGAAAGATGATCTCTCCGCCCTTTTTGCCTCCCCCTGGGCCAAGGTCTATTATCCAGTCTGAGGCCATCATAGTTTCTTCATCATGCTCTACTACGATGACAGTGTTTCCTTTTTCCTTTAGCTGTTTAAGGGCCTTGATCAAGAGAGAGTTATCGCGGGGATGAAGTCCGATGGTGGGTTCATCAAGCACATAGCACACGCCGGTTAGGTTTGAGCCAAGCTGGGCCGCCAGACGCACGCGCTGGGCCTCGCCACCCGAAAGGGTGTCTCCGGCACGATCAAGGCTTAAGTAACCAAGCCCCACTTCTGCGAGAAAAGAAAGCTTAGCAAGCATCTCCTGGATAAGGGGACGGGCAATTTCAGCCTCTTTTCCAGAAAAATCAAGGTCTTTTAAAAAGGAGATAGCCTCTTTGGCGGAAAGCCTTGAGACCTCTGCAATATTAAGGCCACCAAGGCGAAAAGATAGGGCAAGGGCATTTAGGCGGCTTCCCTGGCAGGAAGGGCAAGGTCTTTCGCCAAGCCTTCCCAGCCCGTCACAGTGCTCACAGGCCCCAGCCTTGGTGTTAAAAGAAAAGAGCAGGGGATCAGGCTCTGGCAGAGAAAGGCCACATCTTACGCAAAAGGCCTTTTCATTTAACACCAGTTCTTTTTGCGGGCTGATAAGAAGGGCTTCGCCCCGGCCTTCGCTAAAGGTCTTGATTAATAGGTCAGTAATTTGACCTTGTTTTTCAGGAATAATCTGGACCTTTCCTACGGCTACTTCGATGGTGTGTTCGCGAAAGCGTGAAAGGTCAGGAATAGGGGGGATTTCACGCAGGCGGCCGTCGATGCGCACCAGGTGATATCCTGCTTTGGCGGCCTTTTCCAGGATGGGGCGGTGAAAACCTTTGCGCCTTCTGATCTTGGGCGCCAAAAAGATAACTTCTTCGCCGGCAAATTGTTCAAGGAGAGAGTCGACAAGGGCCTCTTTTTCTGCCCGGGCCAGTTTTTCGCCGCACTTAGGGCAATAAGGAACCCCCACACGGGCAAAGAGCAAGCGCAAGTAATGATAAACTTCCGTAAGGGTTCCCACCGTAGCCCTTGGACCGGCCAGGCTTGTGCGTTGCTCAATGGCTACAGTTGGCGGAAGGCCTTTGATTATATCCACCTCTGGCTGTTCGTAGAGCTTGAGAAATTGCCGCACATAGGTGGGAAGGCTTTCCACATAGCGGCGCTGCCCCTCGGCAAAGACAATGTCAAAGGCAAGAGTAGATTTTCCTGAGCCTGAGACGCCGGTGATCACGGTAAAGGCGTGGCGAGGGATGGCCACCGAGATGTCTTTCAAATTATGATGCCGTGCGCCTTCTACACGGATATAGCTAGGAAAAGCCTCTGTTTCTGGTGTTCTTGAGAGCACATATTTAGTTTAACGAGCCCTTTTTAAAATACAAATGTGAGCAAACTTTTGGATGTGTTACCTTGAGCATTTTTTGTGGACATTTCTATCCGAATCGTTCCCATTTTTTGTTCCGAAAAAAACAAAATACTGGTCACTTTGGGACGTTATTTCAGGTTAGCGCTCTATGGCTTACCATAGTTTATGCCCGGGTAAACGAAACGGTGGAATCCACTTAGAAAAATAAGAGACCTTTGCAAAACACCTTTTTTTCGGAACGAAAAATGGGAACGAATTCCTTGCGGTTATGCTTGCAATACTGATCTCGGCAATTTCGCGAAGATCTCAAAATAAATGAGGGCATCTAACTTTGTGTTATATTTCCCCTTATTAAGGTATAGAAACTTGAATAGGAGTTTTTTTATGGAGACAACCATAAAAATTTCAGGAATGGGTTGTGAGCATTGCGTCAAACGGGTAACCAAGGCCTTAGAAGAATTGCCAGGAGTCAAAAATGTCCGCGTCTCCCTTGAGCGCGCTGAGGCCACCTTTGAGAAGCCTGAGGCCCTGTCTTTGGAAGACGTTATCAAGGCCATAGAAGCAGCAGGATACCAGGTAGAGAAGACCTAAGGCCCTTTGGGGGTTTAAATATGTCTGCGAAAAAAGAACTCTTTTTTAAGATATCCGGGATGAGTTGTGCGGCTTGTGCTGCACGCCTGGAAAAGGCCTTGAATTCTTTGCCAGGGGTCACGGAGGCCCAGGTCAATTTTGCCTCTCAAACCTTGCGTATAACCTTTGATCCGGAAAAGCTTTCCTTTGAGGCCTTGAAAGAAAAAGTCAAGCAAGAAGGCTTCGAACTTTTGCCTTTTTCTGATGCTGAGGAAGAGACTTTAGAAAATTCTGAAGAAAGAGGTCTCCGGGAGCTGCGGAAGAGGCTCTTTTTAGCCTGGATTTTGGCCCCTTTTGTCTTTATTTTTTCCATGCCCGGGCTTTTTCCGTGGGTGGCAAAAATTCCCGTTCCTTTTCGCTTCTATTTGCTCTTGGCCTTAAGCACACCGGTACAGTTTTATGCCGGAGGGGAGTTTATCCGGCGCGCCTTGGCTACTCTTAGGCGTCGTTCCGCAGACATGAATACCCTTGTCTCATTGGGGACGCTTTCGGCTTATTCCTTTTCTACGGTGGTGACTCTTTTCCCAAAAGTCTTTGTGAGGGTTGGCCTTCCGTTGCATGTTTACTTTGATTCGGCGGTGATGATCATCGCCTTTGTACTACTTGGGCGCTACCTAGAGGTTCGGGCACGGGGGAAGGCTACCGAGGCGGTTAGAAAGCTGCTGCGCCTTACCCCGCAAACCGCAAGGGTTTTACGTGAGGGAGAGGAAAAAGAGATTCCAGCCGCAGCCCTTATCCCTGGAGATATTGTTATAGTGCGCCCTGGAGAAAGAGTCCCGGCTGATGGTGTCATTATTGAAGGTAAGACCGCCCTTGATGAGTCCATGCTCACCGGAGAGAGCCTTCCTGTGGAAAAGGGGCCTGGGGCAAAGGTTATCGGTGGCACCTTGAATACCCACGGGGTGATAAAGGTCAAAATCGAAAAGACCGGAAAAGATACCATCCTGGCCACCATTGCCCGCTTGGTAGAAGAAGCCCAGGGCTCAAAGGCCCGCATACAGCGGCTGGCCGATAAAGTGGCCGGGATTTTTGTACCGGTGGTGTTAGTTACGGCCGCCATTACTTTTGTGGTGTGGTATTGGGTTGGTCCTGAGCCCAAGGTTACCAATGCCCTTCTTTCATTTGTTTCGGTCCTGGTGATTGCCTGTCCCTGTGCCATGGGGCTTGCCACCCCTGCGGCGGTTATGGTGGCCACCGGTCGTGCAGCCGGGGAAGGTATCCTGGTAAAAAATGCCCTGGCCCTGGAACAAGGGGCACGGGTTAAGGTTTGTATTTTTGACAAAACAGGCACGCTCACCAAGGGGAGACCAGAGGTCAAAGAGATTATCCCTGCCCCTGGGCAAAAGATAGAAGAGGTTCTAAAAGTGGCCGGAGCCCTTGAGCGACATTCAGAGCATCCTTTGTCGCAGGCTATTTTCGAAAAGGCTAAACATTTTGAACCTTTTCTCGCCGGGAAAGTCAAAGCAGAAG
This sequence comes from Thermodesulfatator atlanticus DSM 21156, assembly GCF_000421585.1. Classification (NCBI taxonomy): domain Bacteria; kingdom Pseudomonadati; phylum Thermodesulfobacteriota; class Thermodesulfobacteria; order Thermodesulfobacteriales; family Thermodesulfatatoraceae; genus Thermodesulfatator; species Thermodesulfatator atlanticus. The sequence continues at coordinate 16,547 of NZ_ATXH01000017.1, read as the reverse complement.
TGGGTCTGGGCATCATAGGAGAGGTGCAGGGCAAGCTTGCCGGGGTAGGGAAGAAAGAACTCGCCTTGAAGTTCACCAAAGATATTCCAGAGGAGCTCGAACGTGCGGCAAGGCGCCTTACGGCCAAGGGGCATACCGTGGTCTGGGTGGCGTGGAATAAATATATTTTCGGGCTCATTACCCTTGCGGATGCGCTACGCGAAGAAGCCAAAGAGGCGGTAGCCAAGTTAAAGAGAATGGGGCTTGAGGTCTATATGCTCACAGGGGATAACCAAAATACCGCCAAGGCCATTGCTGAAGAATTAGCGCTCGATGGCTTTTGGGCCGAGGTCTTGCCTCAAGAAAAGAGTCAAAAAATAGAAGAGTTACGCCGGCAGGGTAAAAGAGTAGCCATGGTGGGAGATGGGGTAAACGATGCGCCTGCCCTGGCTGCTTCAGATCTGGGTATCGCCCTATCTTCGGGCACAGACATTGCCCTTGAGGCGGCTGACGTGGCCCTTATGCGGCCGGATTTAAATTTAGTCCCCCGGGCCATAGGGCTTTCCCGGAAAACGCTGCGGGTAATCAAACAAAATCTCTTTTGGGCCTTTGCCTACAATATCCTTGCTATCCCTATTGCCGCAGGCGTGCTTTATCCTTTTTACGGGCTACGCCTCTCACCACCCATAGCCGCGGCGGCCATGGCCTTAAGTTCCGTCTCGGTGGTTTCCAACGCCCTGCGCCTGCGGCGCATCAAGCTCAACTAGCTGTATTAGAAAGCCCTGTTTCAGAAATGAAAATTTGGTTTTGGAGTTTTTTGGTTACAAACCATTGTCCCCAATGAGGTTGTGTATCGGTATATTACCAGGAGCACAAAACAACAAAACAGATGACATTTTGAACATTATCTTGCGAGGCACGAAGTAATCTAGATCCTTCTCTGTATTCGGGACGGAGATCGCTTCGTCGGCCTTAACAGGCCTCCTCGCGATGACACCTTCGCGGTCATTCCGAGTGAAGCGAAGCAATCTCATGAGATCACTTCGGCGTGCGATAGCACGCCTCGTGATAACGGTGTAGCTGGGATCGCGCCGGGGTACAAGTCGCCTCGCGATGACTCTTTGTCGGATACAACATGCTCCCCTAATATTATAACTTGAGGACGGATGTCATGTTCAGGGGCTATCGGGCTTTCCCAATGTAAAGGCAACAAAACTATTTTTTCTAAAGTAAGAGTGTAAATCATTCCACTCTTGAATTACTCTTACTGCTATTTCTTTTTCTTATTCAACATCGGAAGGAGATACTATTAGTGTTCGCCGGTCCGCTGAAGCGGATTGTTAGGATTTTATAATCTTCTCGTATTCTGAATGTTTACCAATCCAAAACCAAATAATTCCTTCTTCTATTTCTATCCCAATAGCTCTATATTTCCTACCAATCCGCACTGACCAGTAATTAGCAACCTTTTTCAAATGCAATGATGGATGGTATGGATCCTTCTTAAGAAGTTCAAAATTTTTATCGGCCAATCTTTTGACTTCTTCGGGTAACTTCTCATATTCTTTCCAAAAAGAAGGGCTGGCATAATGGTTTAAAGTTTTTGACATTTACCGTCCCGGAAATCTATAATGGCTTGTTCAGCTAATTTTTCCAGTTTTCCTAGCTTTACATCTCTTTCGAATTCTTTATCCCAAAGTTCTTGTTCAAAATTTTCTATCCACTCTAAGAGGATTTTTAAATCTTTTTCTGGCAATTTTTTAATGTTTTCGATAATTTCGTGTACTTGCATTAAATCAGCCCTCCAGAAGATTTAATTCTATTTAGAACTTTAACCAATCAAGATAAATATCCAAACTATATACTCAACTCCTATTCAATTCCTCCTCACATTATTTTTATACTTTTTTAGACTTAAAGTATATTGTCATTGTCAATATTTCTAAGATGATAGTTTTTCACAATAAAAATGCGAACATTGGAATTATAGATTTTATGATGAATTTTCTGCAATAACGCAGGATAAAAATATTTATTTTCATTTTTGTTCAAAATTTGTCTAATTTTGCAAAATAAAGATAGCTAATGAGGCCTTTGCAAAATACCTTTTCTTAAGGCCCGTTCAAGGATCCGTTCCTATTTTTCGTTACGAAAAATAAGAACGGATCCCGTGCGGTTGTGCTTGCAATACTGATCTCGAAAATTTTTCAAAGGTCTCTTGAATTATAGGCTCCCTTCATGCTGTGCTGGCCCTGCAGGAATAAAGACTGACCTTCGGACAAAAGTTAACCCTCGCTCAGAAAAGGTAATTCCTCAATACCTCATCCCAAAAATCTCCAACTGAAAGGGCAGCGGCCGAATAGGCGGAGGCTCTGGAGAAGGCCAGAGAAACTTCCCGCGCAAACGATACTCCTATAGTACCGAAAAATCTTACCTTGACTGGATAAGGCGCCTGACCGTCTTTTTGCCCTTTTTGGTAAAAGAAGCATCTTCGTCTTTGCCGGGATTCCTTGCCGCTTTGACCAGACGGGCGTCAATAATCTTTCCTGTTTTTATCTCAAAGCCCTTTTTAGTGAGCTGACGCTTGAGCTCGTTAAAACATTCCCGGTAGAGGTTCATGGATTTGAGGTTAGAACGGAAACGGGAGATGATAGAGTAGTCATTTCTTTAGCGATATCATGAGAAATATTGTGAATTAAGTAGTTTTGTAAAGCTCTCGTCTTGTGGTAGTAGTTGATTGACAGGTTGTGTCATTCTTATCCTAGGACTAATTTTGTATGTTTTAATTTCTTAACAATCTTGTCAACAAATCTTCCGAACTCTCTGTTAAATACCTTCAAACAAAAAACTTTCACAAGATTTGTGAGATCAGTGTTGTAAATATAACTGCAAAGGATCTATTCCTATTTTTTTGTTCCGAAAAAAATGGGAACGGATTGCAGGTAGGTGTTTTGCAAAGACCTCAATAAATTTAGAAAGATGAGACTTTAGATTATGATTGTCAAAAAAGAGTCTTGTTTTTTAGTGTGTTTTCTTTTTTTTCTTCTTCTTTCTTCTCTTTTTTGTTTTATTGATAGGCCATTGTTTTTCTACTTTAACAGTTTGAGCCCTGACATTAAAAAAATTTTTTGTTGTATTACCCGCTACGGTAGGGGAGAGTATTATTTAATTCCTAGTTGTATTTTGTTTTTACTTTGTTGTATTTTGGGATATCGAAGAAAGTCTTTATACTGTTTTTTGGTATTTTTGTCAGTAATTTTTTCAGGGTTAGTAGTAAATATACTCAAAATCCTTTTTGCTCGTTATCGTCCTAAAGCTCTTCTAGAAACGGGATCTTATGGTTTTCATTTTTTTGATTGCGGATATGTAGTTAATTCTTTTCCATCAGGTCATGCTGCAGCTACTTTTAGTGCTTTTGTCGCCCTTTCTATAGCTTTTCCGCGTTATAAATATTTCTTTTGGTTTTGTGCAACGGTAATAGCCTTTAGTCGTGTTGTCATAGGTTCTCATTACTTAAGTGATGTATTGTTTGGTAGTTTAATTGGTATTTTAACGCCTTATTTGCTGATGTATTATATGGAAAAACACAAATCTACAATTCCCTTTTTTTCTTATCAGCGTTCCGGTCTGCCTACTCTTAAAGCCTCCCGCTCCCAAGGTAATGCTTGAGCGCTCGGCTGGTGGGGGTTTCTTCCTTAAGAAAATCACGGGGCTTACCCTGGAAAAGGAGCCTCCCGCCGGCGTTTCCTCCCTCAGGGCCAAGGTCGATGATCCAGCTGGCCTGTCTTATCACTTCCAGGTGATGTTCCACTACCACCACGGTGTTCCCTTGGGCAATGAGTCCTTTTATGGCGGCTAGCAGCACGGCGACATCTGCCAGGTGTAGCCCAACCGTGGGCTCGTCCATTAAAAAGAGATGCCCTCTTCCTTTTTCTAGGAAAAGATGCTTGGCCATGCGCAGGCGCTGGGCTTCACCCCCAGAGAGGGTGTTAAGGGGTTGGCCGAGCTTAAGATACCCCAGCCCCAGGGCCTTGGCCGCGTAAAGGCGCTGGCAAATGTCTTGGTGTTCCGCAAAAAACAGGAGGGCTTCGTCAAAGGTAAGGTCAAGGATTTCGGCGATGTTTTTTCCTTGATAGCGCACCCGCAAGACCTCTTCTTTGAAACGCGTGCCGCGACACACCGGGCAGGGCAAATAAAGGTCGGAGAGAAACTGCATCTCTACGGTTTCAAAGCCAAGGCCCTGGCAATGGGGGCACTGGCCCTTTTCGGAGTTAAAAGAAAAGGCTGTGGCGGAAAGGCCAAGCTCCTTGGCCAGGGGTTCTTTGGCCAGAAGCTTACGCAGGACATCGTAAACCTTAAGATAAGTCGCCGGGTTGGCCCTGGGTGATTTGGCAAGGGGGCTCTGGTCTATTAAGACTACCTGGTCTATTTTTTCTGCCCCTTTTATCGCGGAAAATTTACCCGGGGGCTCGGTGGTCTCGCCTTTCAGGCGCTTAAGCCCTCGGTAAAGAATGAGTTCAAGGAGGGTGGATTTTCCAGACCCAGAGACCCCGGTTATTACACAAAAGGACTTAAGGGGGATTTTAACGTCTATGTCTTTTAAGTTGTTTTCTCGCGCACCTAAAACTTCTAAAAATTCGTTTGTTACCGGGCTTAGCGGGGAGAGCCTTTTGGGGGCAAGGGTCGCGTTTAAGGCCCTGGCCGTGGGGGTGTCTTTTTTAAGTAAGTCTTTTCCTTTTCCGGCAAAAAGCAGGTGGCCGCCTGCTTCTCCTGCCCCTGGGCCAAGGTCGATTAGGTAGTCTGCTGCAAGAATCACGTCGGGATCGTGTTCCACTACCACCACGGTGTTCTGGTTGGCGGCAAGCTCCCTTAGCATTTTGATGATGCGGGCGGTGTCCCGAGGATGAAGCCCGGTGGTGGGTTCATCGAAGAGATAAAGGGTCTCGGTAAGGGCTGAAGAAAGGGCCCGGGTGAGCATTACCCGGGCGACTTCCCCGCCAGAAAGGGTGCGGCTCTGGCGGTCAAGGGTGAGATACGAAAGCCCCACTTCATTCAGATAGCCAACGCGTCTTTTGAGTTCGTTTAAGAGGTTCAGCGTGGCCCGGTCAAGGGAGCGGGTTTCTACCTGAGCCAGGAAATTTGCGGCTTCTTCTACGGTTAAGGCGTAAAACTCGGCGATACTAAGCCCGGCTATCTTGAAAAGGAGCGCTTCGGGTTTAAAGCGCGTGCCCCCACAATCCGGGCAGGGGAGGTAGGCCCGGTAGCGGGAAAGCAGAATGCGCACGTGGGCCTTGTATTTTTTGGTCTCAAGCCAGTCAAAAATTCCTTTTATGCCGTACCACTTGCCGTCACCGTAAAGGATTTTCCAGCGGACTTCTTCCGGGAGTTCCTGCCAGGGCTTATCAAGAGGGATGCCTTTTTCCCGGCAGTATTCCAGGAGCTCTTCTTCGTCTTCCCAAAAAGAAGGCATGGAAAGGAGGGTGATGGCCCCTTCGGTGATGCTTTTACCCGGGTCGGGGATCACGAGGTCCCAGTCGATATCCATTACCCGGCCAAAGCCACGGCAGGTGGGGCAGGCTCCGATAGGGCTGTTAAACGAAAATAGATTGGGGCTTTTTTTGGGGATTTGGTAGTGGCAGGCGGGGCAGCGGGGATCGCCTACAAAAATGGCTTCTTGGGCGTAGCCCATGCGCACGCGCACTTCACCAGCCATTTTGAAGCCGTGCTCAAAGGCCTCAACCAGGCGGGAGAAGTTTTCCTGGGTAAGCTTTAGGCGGTCAAGGACAACTTCCACCTCATGGGGGAGGTCTTCGATTTCGTCAAGGTCACAAATCTTATCCTGTATCATGATGCGAAAGTAGCCTGCCTGAAGCAGCCCTTCGCGCAAAAGCAAAGGGTCTTTGGCTTTAACCGGGGCCACGATGGTTACAGGCTCGTTTTCGTTAAGCGAAAGGAGCCTCCTGGCTGCCGAGAGCGCAGTGTCCACGTGGATTTCGCGCTGGCAAAGGGGGCATACTGGCAAAGCCGCCCGAAACCAGAGCATCTTGGCAAAGCTTGTTATCTCTGAAAGGGTCCCCACGGTTGAGCGGGAGCTTTTTACCGGATTGGTCTGGCCAATGGCTACGGCCGGGGGAATGGCCTCGATGCTTTCCACCTGAGGCCGGGGGAGTCTTTCCAGATACTGGCGCAGGTAGGCCGAAAAGGTCTCTACGTAGCGTCGTTGGCCCTCAGCGTATAGCACGTCAAAGACAAGGCTTGATTTGCCCGCACCTGAGACCCCGGTAACCACGGTGACCTTATAAAGGGGGATCTCTAGGTCAAAGCCCTTTAGGTTGTGCTGCGATATTTTCCTTAAGCGGATGGCAGCCACGGTTACGAAATAGCGGCAAGATAAGTATCCCAGCCAAGCTTTTCAATGATAACGCGCAGTCTTTCACCGCTCTTACAGTGCTTTTGGTAAAAGGAGATGGTCTTGTCTAAAATTTCTGCGGCTTTTTCTGCGCTAACCAGAGCAAAAACCTCTTTGGCAAGCATGGGATGTCTGCCAAGTTTTCCACCTACAAGAATTTTGTACCCCAGGGACTCGGCTTTCAAGGCATCTTGTGGGCAAGCTCTAATACAAGCACCACAGTTTATGCAATATTCGAAGTTTATCATGGGGAAACGGTCTTCAAAAAGGGTAATGGCTTCTTCTTCGCAGACATCAACGCACACGCCACAGGTGTTGCAATCGCCCTCGAGGGCAGGGACCGCCTGGCCAATAGTCCCGTAGTCGGCAATGTGAACCTGGGTGCAGGCATTGGGGCAAGCAGCCACAGCCACCCGAAAGCAGCGGCGTTTTTTTCCTTTAAGTCCCAGGGATTGATAAAAAGCTCCCAGGTTGGCGTTCTCTAAAATTTTTTCAAGCTTAGGCAGTAATTCTTCGGTATTTACCACTGCTAAAGCACAGGAAGCACTATTGCAAAAGCGTAATTCAAAACCCTTATCCTCTGACATGCCAACATTTCTAACAACAATAGACCTATTTGCAAACTGTTAAGTTAGCCTAAGCGAGGGTGACGACCCCTTCATAGATGTTTCGGTGGCTACGTTCCTTCTGCATGACTGGGTTTCATTGCAAGGGAAGGATTCGCAATTCGGATCCGTTTTAATTTTGGCCAAGAGATTTGAAAGAAGAAAATTAATGTTTAACTTCCGATTAGGTACAAAAAAACTCCAAGGACGCTGAGGTTGCCTATGAGCGCAAAACAGGAAAAAGAAACAAAAGAACAAAAAGAGCTGCCTGTTGATCCGCAAAAAGTAGAGCTACCTGCAGGTGAGCAAACTAAAGAAATGCCTATTATCCCGAGTGATGCGGTGCTTTTCCCGCACATGGTCATGCCCTTTATGGTGCATGAGCCAGGGCTTTTAAAACTTATAGACGACGCCCTTTCTAGTGATCGCATGGTGGCCATTGTGGCGGTAAAAGAGCCCAAAGAAGAAAGAAAAGAGCTTTACGATATAGGCACTGCGGCGGTAATCCTCAAAGCCACCAGAATCGAACCTGACCAGGTGCGGGTGGTGGTGCAGGGGGTCTCTCGTATTGAACTTCTGGAAATCATTTCTGATAAACCGTATTTGAAAGGAAAGGTTCAGGTCCTTGAGGATTATCTTGCTCATGATATCGAGGTTGACGCGCTGGTGGCAAGTATCCGCCAGCTTTTTACCAAAGTGCTTGAGCTTTCGCCCCAGCTTCCTGGTGAACTTAAGGCTGTAGCCCTTGGTCTTGATGAACCAGGGGCCCTGGCGGACCTGGTAGTAAGCCACTTAAACGTCTCGCATCAGGAAAAACAAGATGTCCTTGAGACCCTTGACATCAAAGAAAGGCTCCAGAAAATACACCAACTTTTGTTAAAGCAGCTAGAAATTCTTGAGCTTGGGCAAAAGATCCAGGAAGAAGTGCGCGGCCGCATGGAAAAGGCCCAGCGGGAATATTATCTCCGCGAGCAACTCAAAGTCATCCGCAAGGAGCTTGGTGAGGCCGAAGGCATTGAGGCCGAAGTCGAAGAGCTAAAAGAAAAGCTTGCCAAGAAAAAGCTTCCGGATTACGTGCGCAAGGAGGCCGAAAAAGAACTAAAGCGCCTTGCCAGAATTCACCCTACCTCTGCGGAATACACGGTGATTCGCAACTATCTTGACTGGATACTTGAGCTCCCGTGGGAAGAAAGCACTGAAGACCACATTGATTTAAAGAAGGCCAAGAAAATCCTTGACCAGGATCACTACGACCTTGAAAAGGTCAAAAAGCGTATTTTGGAATACCTGGCCGTGCGCAAATTAAAGCCCGATGTAAAAGGCCCAATTCTCTGCTTTGTGGGGCCTCCAGGGGTAGGAAAAACCTCCCTTGGGCGTTCGATAGCCAAGGCCCTGGGGCGCAAGTTTTTGCGCATTTCCCTTGGTGGTGTGCGCGATGAGGCGGAGATCCGCGGGCACCGCCGCACTTATGTAGGTGCCATGCCCGGGCGCATTATCCAGGGCCTAAAACGCGTGGGGGTAAACAACCCCGTATTTATGCTTGACGAAATAGACAAAATCGGCGCGGATTTTAGGGGGGATCCTGCAGCGGCGCTTTTAGAGGTCCTTGACCCTGAGCAGAACAAGAACTTTTCTGACCATTACCTTGAGATCCCCTTCGATCTTTCAAAGATAATCTTCATTGCCACGGCTAACATGCTAGACACCATCCCCGGGCCTTTGCTTGACCGCATGGAAGTAATCGAGATCCCGGGCTACACCGAAGAAGACAAGTTAAAGATTGCCAAATACTATCTTGTGCCGCGTCAGTTAGACGCCCACGGACTTACCAAAGAAAACCTCAAGTTTACTGACCGGGCGCTGTTACAGATTATTCGTTACTACACCCGGGAGGCCGGGGTGCGCAACCTTGAGCGCGAAATAGGCGCTATTTGCCGGGCGGTAGCCAAAGAGTTTGCCGAAGGCCGCACGGAGCCGGTAAAAGTGCGCTTAAAAGACGTGGAAAAGTATCTAGGCCCGCCCAAGTATTTGCCTGAGGTTGCTGAAAGGGTAAAAGTCCCCGGAGTGGCCATAGGTCTTGCCTGGACTCCGGTGGGAGGGGAAATACTTTTCGTGGAAGCCACCAAGATGAAAGGCTCAGGCCGCCTTATTTTGACTGGAAAGCTTGGCGACGTGATGCGCGAGTCCGCAGAGGCAGCGCTTTCTTATGTGCGTTCTCGTGCCAAAGAGCTCGGCATTGACGAAGACATCTTCCAGAAAATAGACATCCACGTGCATGTTCCGTCAGGGGCAGTTCCTAAAGATGGCCCAAGTGCGGGGATTACCATTCTTACCGCCCTGGTAAGCCTTCTTACCGAACAAACCGTGCGCCACGACGTGGCTATGACCGGTGAAATCACCCTGCGCGGTGCGGTTTTGCCCGTGGGAGGCATAAAAGAAAAGGTCCTTGCGGCTAAAAGTGCCGGCATAAAAGAAATCATTATCCCGAAGTTGAATGAAAAAGACTTAGTTGAGATTCCGAAAGAAGTGCGTGCCAAGCTTGTTTTTCACCCGGTTTCACGGGTGGAAGAGGCCCTTCCCATTGTTTTTGGGAAAAAATTGAAGCGCAGACGGGCCGCTAAGAAGAAAACATAAGGGAGGCTGGTATGAAGGCCACCTGGTCAGGTTTTTTGCGTATAGGTTTAGTGACCATACCTGTTAAGCTTTACCCGGCGGTGGTAAAGCGGGCTATTTCTTTTCATCTCATACACAAAGATTGTGGCAGTCGCATCAAGTATCTCAAGTTTTGTCCTCGTTGCAATAAAACCCTTGATGATGACGAAATTGTCCGGGCTTATTTTCTGGACAAAGACCACTACGTGGTAATCACCGACGAAGAACTGGCAAGCCTAAAGCTTGCTACCTCAGACACCATTGAGGTTAAATACTTTGTTGACGAACGGGAAATTGCACCGATTTACTATGCTGATGCCCATTATCTTTTGCCAGAAGGCGAGGGGGGCAAAGAAGCCTTTGCCATTTTTTACAAAGCCATGCAGGAAAAGGGCAAAGCTGCCCTTGGCCAGGCCATCATCCGCCAGCGAGAGTACCCCTTGCTAATCAAGCCCTATGAGGGAAAGTTTTTGGCCTCAAGCCTTCATTTTTATCAGGATGTTATCCGGGCAGAGGACCTGAAGGTGGAAATAGATGAGGAGAAGCTGGATCCACGCTATCTACAGCTAGCTGGCCAGCTTATAGACTCTCTCACTGAGCACTTCAAGCCCGAAGAACTGGTAGATCACTATGCCGAGGCGGTATTAAAGTTAGTAGAGGCCAAGGCCCGTGGTGAGAAATTCGAACTCAAAGCTGCTGAAGAAAAGGCCAAGGTTATCAGCCTCATGGAGGCCCTTAAAGCAAGCCTTGAAAAGGCGGAGAAAAAGGCTGCTTAATGCTTCCGGCATACATTAAGCCCATGCTTGCCAAGCTTTCGGCACCTTTTGATTCGCCTCGGTTTCTTTACGAGATAAAATGGGATGGTACCCGTTGCCTCTTTTTCATTGAAAACGGGAAAATCAGGCTTCAAAACCGCCGTTTAAACGACATAACTTACCGATATCCTGAATTCTGGGATTTACCCAAATTGATTAAAAAAGACGGCCTGGTTTTTGACGGCGAAATCGTTGTTTTAAAAGACGGAAAACCCCAGTTCAGGCTGCTTCAGGAACGAGAACACGTAAAAAGTCCGCTAAAAATCAAGATGCTTTCTGAGAGACTTCCCGCAACTTACATGGTCTTTGACCTGCTTTACGTAGGGGGAGAACCCCTTCTTGATAGGCCCCTTCGTGAACGCAAAAAACTAATGCAAGAATTGCTTCCCAGTAGTCCCTTTGTGGCGGAGTCAGCGTTTATCCTTGAAAAGGGAGTTGCTTTTTTTGAAAAAGTAGTGGCCATGGGTTTTGAAGGGGTGATGGCCAAAGACATCGAAAGCCCCTACGTTCCTGGCAAACGTGTTGATTTTTGGTTGAAGTTTAAGCCCCGTGGTCGCAGGCGCTGTGTGGTGGTGGGGTATCTTTTGCGCCCTGATGGCACCTTGAAAAGCCTGCTGGTGGCTGAAAGAAAAGAAAACGAGCTTGTTTTTCGCGGGCGGGTGGCCAGTGGCTTAAATACCCATCTTGCGGCCGAGCTTCTGGGCAGGCTTAAAAAACTTGAAAGCAAACGCCCTGAAAACCTTAAAGGCAGTGGCTTCCCTAAGGGGACTATCTGGGTTCGTCCTGAACTTGAATGCGAAGTTTCCTTTCAGGAGATCACTAATCATGGCCAATTCCGGGCGCCGGTGCTTGAGAAGATATTTCTTTCTTAACCCTTGCCCAATTGCTACATTAAAGCTAATTTTGCTCCATCTTTGGTTAAGGAGGGCTACATGAAAAGGCCAATGACCCTTGCGGAAAAAATACTGGCGCACAAGGCTGGTCTTCCTGTAGTTGAGCCTGGGCAATTGATAGACGCCCCGGTGGATCTTGTCCTTGCTAACGACATCACCGCACCCATTGCTATCAAAATCTTCCGCGAGGCAGGTGCCCCCAAGGTTTTTGATCGTAAGAAGATCGTCCTGGTTATGGATCACTTTACCCCGAATAAAGACATTCAAAGTGCCGAACAAGTCCGTTTTTGCCGGGAATTTGCCCGTGAACAGGGCATTGAAAACTACTTTGAAGGCGGAAGTTGCGGCATTGAACACGTGCTTTTACCTGAACTTGGCCTGGTGGTTTCAGGGGACATTGTAATTGGAGCTGATAGCCACACTTGCACCTACGGTGCCCTGGGGGCCTTTGCTACTGGGATGGGTTCTACAGATATTGCTGCAGCCTGGATTACCGGCAGAACCTGGTTTCGAGTCCCTGAGACTATAAAGTTTGTTTACCGGGGTAAGCTGCGCCCCTGGGTTACCGGAAAAGATCTGATCCTCTATACCATCGGCGACATAGGTGTTGATGGCGCCCTTTATAAGGCCATGGAATTTAGCGGTGAGGTGATAAAACGTCTTTCCATGGCAGAAAGATTTACCATGGCAAACATGGCTATTGAGGCCGGAGGAAAAGTAGGCCTCATTGTGCCTGACAAAAAGACCCTTGCCTACGTGAGGAAACACAGCACGCGAGAGCCTTTGGTTTTTCGCCCTGACCGCAAGGCAGAATACCTAGAGGTTCGGGAATATGATTGTGAAAAAATTGAACCCCAGGTGGCTTTCCCTCACCTTCCTTCTAACACCAAGCCTATCAGCGAAGTAGGTCATATCGATATCGATCAGGTGGTGATTGGTTCGTGCACCAATGGGCGCATTGAAGACCTGGCAGTGGCTGCCAAAATACTTGCTGGCCGTAAAGTAAATCCCAACGTGCGGGCCATTATTATTCCAGGGAGCCCCAGGGTTTACCGCGAAGCCCTTAAGAAAAAATACATCGATGTTTTTGTGGAAGCAGGTGCTATTGTGAGTCCTCCCACTTGTGGGCCTTGTCTCGGTGGACACATGGGTATCCTTGCTAAAGGAGAGAGAGCGGTTTCTACGACCAATCGTAACTTCTTAGGGCGTATGGGGCATCCTGAAAGCGAAGTATATCTCGCAAGCCCTGCGGTGGCGGCAGCCTCAGCAGTGCTCGGTCGTATTGCAAGCCCAGAGGAGTTGGGACTCTAATTTACGGAGGTAAAAAAATGGCAAAAATAAAAGGACGCGTGTGGAAATTTGGTAACGACATAGACACCGACGTCATTATCCCCGCGCGTTATTTAAATACTTCAGATCCCGAAGAACTAGCCAAACATTGTATGGAAGACGCAAGGCCTGAGTTTGCTAAAGAAGTAAGGCCTAGCGATGTAATTGTGGCCGGAAAAAACTTTGGCTGTGGCTCATCGCGAGAGCATGCCCCTATTGCCATAAAGGCCGCAGGTGTTGGTTGCGTTATTGCCGAAAGCTTTGCGCGCATTTTCTATCGCAACGCCTTTAACACCGGGCTTTTGATTCTTGAGGCGCCTGAGGCAGCACAAGAGATTGAAGAAGGCCACGAGGTGGAGGTTGATCCTGACACCGGCATTATCAAAGACCTGACTACGGGAAAGACTTATAAATGCCAGCCCATTCCACCTTTTATGCGCGAGCTTTTAAAAGACGGAGGCCTAATCCCGCATATTCAAAAGCGCTATGCCCAGCGGCAGCTTGAAGACGAGGCAAGTTGACATGAAAGCCCCTGGGTTTAAAATCTTTGGTTAGCAGGGCGCGTAGCTCAGGTGGATAGAGCGTTGGCCTCCGGAGCCAGAGGTCGTGGGTTCGAATCCCGCCGCGCCCTCCACGCCGCGGGAGTGGCGGAACTGGTAGACGCGCTGGATTCAGGATCCAGTGGGCGTAAGCCCGTGGGGGTTCAAGTCCCCCCTCCCGCACCAATTCGGAGAAAATAAAAAGCGAGCCTTTCTTTCAAAAAGGCCCGCTTTTTTGGCGGTTTTTCTGTGGACTAATTCTTCTTGGTCTTTCTTCTAAGTATGGAACCAATTCCCAAAAGGGCGCTTCCCATGAGAACAATAGTTGCTGGTTCTGGAACGGTAAAATCTACGCTTCCGTTGGTGTCTGACTTCCAATAGTTAGCAGAGGGATCGCCTATTTTTTCAAAGTTGTCCAAGTTGCCATCCAGCGTGGCGAAAATGTTCTTGCCTGCCTGCCAAAGATCATAGAAGTCTTTGCCATAAATGAACATGAAATTTTCTTCATATACTTTGACGATTTTGCCATTCAAGGTCAAAGATCCATTTTGCATAGTGTCAATGGTTCCATCCCTACCGTAATCAACCAGGATAATGCTTCCCGATCCGCCAGTTGTTTCTATATCAAGGATTGGGATCCCATCACTCGCAGAGGCTAAATTGGTAAAAGTTGCCGCATTACTGTCATAAGATGAGTCAAAGTCAGGGGTATCATCCACGTAAACGGTAAACCTGGTACCAGGATCGTAAGAAAAAGTAGCTAAGTACCAATCATCGGTTGCACCAGGGAAGGAAATGGCAGGGGAAACATAAGTAATTTCTCCGGTGAGGTTATTCCAGACACCAGTTATTTCGTATTTTGAGTTAAGTCCCTCGTCGTCTCCGATAGCTCCTCCAGTAAAATCTATCAGGGTTCCTGATTTAAACAGACCGTTAATTGTAAAGACATCGCCTGAAGAAAATTGTCCATCAGCTCCCAAGTCAATGTTTATGATGGATCGGGCATAAATTCCCCATTGGTCGTAAATGCCTGTTATTCCGTCATCGCTACCAGAAATTCCTAAGGCGTTGAGGTCATGAAACATCTGGGCATTTACTTTAGGTCCAACCAAGATCAATCCCAAAAATAGAGCCAAAACTAAAATTTTGTACCTCATTTGAATCCTCCGTTTTGATATCAAATTTTTGCTACTTTTATGGTTAAGCAAAAAAAGTGCCAATTCTTTTTAAGCAAAATCAGCTTTATTTTTAAAGAAAGTTCGGGTCTTTTTATATTAAATTTCAAACTAGGCAGTGAAAAATTTTTCTCTGTAGGAAAAATTTTTCCATTTATATTCGATATTTGTGGGAAAAATTTTTCACATTCCGAAGGTTGTAAGGTCATTAAGTGGAAAATTTTTTGGAATGCAAAAGCAGTCTTATGAATTGCTGCGGTAATTTTTGCTTGCCTCGCCACCGTCATCCTGGAGGAGCGAAGGCGACTGAAGAATCCAGAGGTGATAGATGGATCTTATAACAGACCTCGAGGATTACGTACCGTGTAAACCGTACCTTTCTTTGATCAGGTGGGTAAGGAAGGAAAGGGCCTCATCGCGGGTCTTGATTTGCCCTTCAGCGCGGGCCTCTTCCACCGCCTCAAGTAGCTCTTTGAAAAGTGGTCCGGGCTCAAGCCCAAAGATTTCGATTAAGTCCCGCCCAGTAACCAGTCTTTCTTGTTCTTGTTTGGCAAATATTTCCTGTTCAAAGGCGTATATTTCCCAAAATAGCGAGGCCAAAAGGTCTTCAAGGCCTTCTTCTTTATCTGGTCCAGCAGAGGCCAGACTGTCGGCCATGGCTACCATAAAAAGTGCCCGGTAATCCGGGACATCTTTTAAAAGGCGACGCATAGCCCGCTTGGAAAGACGACCGGCCCTGTATTCTCTTAACAAGTGAAAGGGGCGCATGTGGTGCTTGATAAGGCTTGCCACATCTTTGATAAACTTTCTGGCAAATCTCAGGCGCCGGCCAATTTGCCAGAAGATCTCTTCTCCTACCCGGTCGTGTTCGTAAAAAGTAATGCGGTGGCGGATGGCAAAGGTATGGGGCTTGCCGATGTCGTGAAAAAGGGCGGCCAGCCGCACCGCAGCCTGTTTTTTCTGGTCGGCTAAAATCCCCTCAAAGACCCTTTCTGCTAAAGCCTGAGGGCCAAAAAAACGCTCAGGCTCTTTGATCACCGCATCAGCGCTCTTTAGGGTAAGCAGCAAATGCCCAAATACGTCTAAATGGTGAAAAGAAGGCTGGGCCACGCCTTTGGCTGCTAAAAGCTCGGGGAATATGGTAAACAGTATTTCGTCTTCAGCCATGAGAGAGACAATTGCCCCTGCTTGGTGCGAAAAAAGCGCCAAAAGTTCAGTGCTTACGCGCTCGGGAGAAACGTCAGCTAGGGTCGGGTGAAGCTCGCGCACAAGGCCTCTTGTTTCTGCCTCAAGTTCAAAGCCAAGCTCTGCCGCAAGCCTATAGCCTCGCAACATGCGCAAAGGATCGTCGCAAAAGTTTGCGCGGCCAAGGGCTCGAACAACCCTCCGTGAAAGATCCTTTTGGCCTTCTGCGGGATCAATAATAGGCCAATTTGCAGGTGAAGTTTCCAGAAAGTCCCTAAGGGGTACAGCCATGGCGTTAATGGTGAAATCCCTCAAAAGAAGGTCTTTTTCGATGGTTTTTGTGCCTTTGCGAAAGGAAGAAAAATCGAGGAAAAAGCCCTTTATCGCCACGCGGTAAACGCCTTCTTCTTCATCAAGGGGGATAAAGGCATCGCCGTATTTTTGAGCCACGTCAAAGGCAATTTCTTTGGCCCCTTGGGGCACGGTAAGGTCGATGTCTTTAAAGTTACGGCCAAGGAGTGCATCTCTAATAGGCCCTCCGGCCACATATACTTCAAGCGGAGTCAAAATTTTAAGAATGCTGGTTATTTCTTTGGGTATGAAGTTTAGCATAGCCTAAGGATAAACCCGAGTTTTCTTCTTGCCAATCAAACGAGACTCCTTCCTATTGAGGAAAGTGTCACGGAAAGAGAAAGAGGTGACAGGTCGGGGTGTGGGAGGAGGGCGAAGTCAGCTCTGGCGATCTCAGGAAATCTCTTCCACCTCAAAAGAAACAATGTTCCGCTCCCGCTTGCTGAACTCAACCCCGATGAGCCAGATCTTCTCGCACTTTCCCTGATACTTCTCAAAGTAGCGCTTCTCTTTTAGCTGCTTAAGCGCGTTGCCCTCAGGTTTATCATCCACTACCTTGAATTCGAAAAGATAACACCTGCCCTCAAAAAGCACCGCCATGTCAAGGCGGCCCTG
>NZ_ATXH01000016.1 GCF_000421585.1 Thermodesulfatator atlanticus DSM 21156 | reverse complement strand
AATCGAGGAGAAGCGGTGGCGCTAGTGGGATTAGATCCTGAGACCAAAGAATCAGGGAATACGAAGAAGGCGGCGCAGATAAGCAAGAAGGGGGACAAGAGGCTAAGGGGACTACTTTACATGGGAGCCCTTAGTGCGATAGCGAGCGGTAAAGGGGTATTGAGGGAATTTTACGACAGATTGGTGAAGAAAGGTAAGCCGAAAAAGGTAGCGGTGACGGCCTGTGCGCGTAAGCTCCTGTTATTTGCGTTTGCCAAGTATAAGAAAGCGATGGAGGAGTTGCAGTTACAAATGGCTTGACAAAATCCACAGTATCTCGCGAGGCGACTTGTATATGAGATTGATTCGCTTTGCTCGCGATGGCCGCGAAGGCGTCATCGCGAGGAGGCCCGTTAGGGCCGACGAAGCGATCTCTTGAACGATGTCGATTGTTTAGAGCATCCAGTAATATGAGAAACTTTTGCAAAATACATAGAGCCGTTCCCTTTTTGCGGAAAAAACAGGAACGGCTCCGTTGAGGCTGTGCTTGCAACACTGAGCCTGGCAATTTTTTAAAAGTCTCTTCTTAACTTAAACTTTAAATTGATCCATAATCTCTTTAAGCTTTTGAGAGAGCTTGGCCAACTTTTCGCTTTCTTGCTTGACTTTAATCATGCTTTCTTGCGTAAGTGTGGAAGCCTTCTCCATCTCAGGCACAATAGAAGAAAGATTTTCAGCCTCACCGGACACGTTGTCCATATTCTCAGAAATGCCTGACACCGTGGCAGTCTGCTCTTCAACCGCGGCAGCGATATTGTTTGAAATTTCGCTAATCTGAGAAATTACGTCCACAACTTCATTTACCGCTGAAATTACTTCATCTGAAGACTCCTGGATGGCTTTTATCTTGCGGGCGATATCTTCGGTGGCTTCACTTGTCTGGTTTGCAAGGGCTTTAACTTCGCCTGCCACCACGGCAAAGCCTTTGCCTGCTTCTCCAGCTCGCGCCGCTTCAATAGTGGCATTTAAGGCCAAAAGGTTGGTCTGGTCAGCAATAGAATTTATGAAATTTAGCACTTCGCCTATTTCCTTAGAGCTTGCCCCTAACGATTGAATAGTATTAACCACGCCTGTTACTTTTTGGTGAGCCTCTTCGGTCATGTTCGCAGCGTTAGCCGTTTGGTGAGAAATCTCTGCCACTGCGTTTTCAAGCTCTTTAATCATCTGTTGCACTTCTTCTGCCCGTAAGCGCAGGGTTTCACTTACGTGTGATATCGAATTAGTGTGCTTTTGAAGAAGTTCAACTCCTTTATCTAAGTTCGCTGAGGCCTCATCAAGATGGACGGAAGCTTTAGCTATTGAATTGGTTTCTCCTTTAATTCGGCGTACCATGCGGCGAAGTTTTTCAAGGAAAAGATTAAAAGCCTCACCCAAACGGCCTATTTCATCCCGCCCTGAAACATGAAGAGTTTTGGTTAGATCACCTTCGCCCTGAGCTATGTCTTGCATGCGACTTACTGCCTGTTCGAGATAGCGGTGTATCTCCCATCCTATGCCCAGCGCCACTATAACCGTCAACACAAAGGCGCCAAAAATCAAAATCGCAGTGTGTACCAGCCTGTTACGAATGTCATTGATGTAGTGACTGATGTCGTGTTGCATCACAAAGGCGCCTATTTCTTTGCCACGAAAATCTTTAAAAGGCCTTAAACCGATACCGTAAATATCATCAAGTACGACTTTTTTATCAGGTGAGGCAAGAAGTTTGCTGAGACCTTTTAGATCAAGGGCATCGGCCCCGGAGATGAGAACCATACTGCCAATATGTTTGGGATTTTTGAGCTTGGTCATCAAGGAAGCCGCTTCTTGGGTTACAAGAACCCCATAAAATTCATCTTCACTTTTGGCAATTTTCATTATTTCTTTAAGGGGAATGGCAGCTTCTACGCTTCCTACGTATTCGCCTTCAAAGAAAATGGGAGCAATAGCACGTACGGCAAGCCCTCCGCGCCCGGCTTCAATCCCTCTTCGGGGCTTATGGTTCTTGATAATGTCAACCACCATAAACCTGAAGCTTTTGAGATCATCACCATATTTGTCGGGCTTCCAGGTGCGCAAAAAAGAATGGCCATCAGGGGTATGAAAATGCAAGAAAAAAGGAAGCCTGCTTTCTTTCTTAGCTTTTTCAACCACTGGCAAGACGGCCTCAAGTAATACTTCACGGTTTCTGGCATCCATGGCAGCCTGGACCTCTGGCATGTTGGCCACCATGCTAACCAAAATCATCTCGCTTGTTTCAGCCTGGTCTATAAGTTTTTCCAGCGTGTCAAAACCGTCGTTAACCTGAGTTTTAGCTGATTGGTATATCAAAGAACTCGTGGTGCGTGAAAAATGCCACAATGTCACTGCACAAAAAAGCAATACCCCTGCAAGAAATGGAAGTAAAATTTTCCATTTTAAGGAAAGATTCCGCCAGATACTTAATCCGGGCATAAGGGCCTCCTTTTAGTTTTTTGACCTAAAAGGCTTTTCGGAAAATACTCCGTCGGGCTTAAATCCTGGTTTTGGGGTAGGATTAACTAGTTATTGATATTGCTTGGAGCTCAAAACAGATGAAATTTTGAACATTGTCACCGCGAGCGAAGCGAAGTAATCCCATAAGATCGCGCGAGCGTACAGGTCGCCTCGCGATAACTCTTTGTCGGATAAAATGTGCTCCCATTAATAACTTCTAGAACTTCTACAACCTCTAGAACCTCTAAGACTTAGAGCTACATATCACTGATCACAGATTACAGAACACTATTACAGCAGAACGACGTGTCAGGGTCTGGGGATAATAGGAATAAGGCGTTCGTGGCTTCCCGAGGTAATCTTCAAAATCAAGTTGTCTTCCCTAGAAGGGATTCCCTGCCAGGAAGAGAGCTCTTTTAAACCCTCCTCGGTTTTCTGGAGAATAGAGATCTTCATCCCGGGCAAATAAAATATAGGCGGGTTTGGTAAGTCTTTGGCCTCTGCTAAAAGATTGGGTGACAAACGTTTGCCCGTATAAATAAGCTCTGCGTAAATAAGGCCTTCTTTGGCATTGTGATAGATGGCAATAATTTTGCCCCCGGGGCCAAAGTTCGTAAGAAAAGCCAGGGTGTTGCCTCGAAAGGAAAAGAGCTTTCCCGAAAGCCCGCCTATGTTTACCCGGCTTTCGTCCAGGTGCTCAAGCTGCCGCCGTAGACCCTCGCTTACCTTGATAAAAAGAGCAAAGTCTTTTCCTTGCTGAAAAACCAAAAAATCTTTGGCCACCTTGCCAAATACCTGATAAATCAAAAGAAGCAGCAAGGTACCCAAAAGAAGGGTTACCAGCAGCTCAAGTAGGGTGAATCCCTTATGAGACCTTTGCAAAACGCCTTTTCTTAAGGCCCGTTCAATGCGGTTGTGCTTGCAATTACTCAAGTTCTTGTTTTTCAAGACGCTCACGAAGGGCCCTGATTTTTTCTTTAAATGCATGCATTACCGCTTCAGCTTCCTGATAATTACGCACCACCCGTGGGGTTATAGCCACTAAAAGCTCCGTGCGGTCCCTGGTGCGTTTTTGCCATTTAAAAGCATGCCCGATAAACGGTAGGTCTTTTAAAAGGGGGACTCCTGTTTCGGCAAACTCCTGGCGATTGTCAATCAAGCCGCCAAGCACAATGGTCTGGTTGTTTTTCACTACCAGAGAAGTTTCTATCTTGCGTTTGGTGATAAGAGGGGTGTTTTCAAGCCCCAGGTAATTTTTCTGAGCAGAGCTTATTTCCTGGACAATGTCTAGCTTTACCAGGCCGCTTGAATTGATATGGGGCTTTACGTCGAGAATGATCCCGGTATCTCGGTATTGCACGGTAGAGGTAATATTCGGTTCAGTAGCTGAGGTGTTGGTAACCTGCTGGGTTATGATGGGGACTTCCTGGCCAATTTGTATGCGGGCTTCTTTGTTGTCTGTGGCAAGAATTACCGGAGATGAAAGTATGTTTATCTGGGAAATTGATTCTAATAAGTTAAAAAGAGAACCAAAATCTCCTACGCGGTATAAACTTAAAGTCAATCCTTTAAGCTGCTGAGCATTTTCAAAAAATGCTGGTGTTCTCCCTTCTTGTTTAGCGAAACCAGCTCCTAAGTTATATAAGTCCCCTTGATATTTGGTGCGGTTTTTCAGAAACCACTCCACACCATGCTCAAGCTCTTTGTTAAGGGTTATTTCCATGATGAGCATCTCGATAACAACCTGGCGTGGGAGCACGTCTATCTGTTCGAGCAGGCGCTTGATGGTGAGATAGTCCTGCCTCGTGGCCTTGATAACTAATAAGTTGTTGGTTTTGTCCGGTATGATGCGGACCTCTCCGCTAACCTCTGAAGAATTTGGTTTGGTTTTTTGGGCAGGGACAATAGTCTTGCGATTGGACTTTTTAGTGGTGCCGGAGAAGGCCTGTTGCAAAATGTCTGCAATCTCTTCGGCATCGCCGTTTTCCACCTGATAGATGAATACTTCTTTTTCCGCAAGCTCACCCTTATCAAGCTCGTCAATCCAGCGTTTAATTCGCTTGATGAGCCCCTCATCCCGCGCCACAATAAGAAGGGCGTTTATTTCTTTCATGGGAATAAAATCCACAAAGGAAGTAAGCCTTCTTTCCTTCCAGGGCGTGGCCTGAAAAATGGATTTGAGATAGCCAGCAAGCGTATCGGCATCAAGGACTTTGGGCTTGTAAAGGGCAAGGGTCATATCCGCCAGCACGTCTTCGTCAAGAAGGCTTACCACCCGGCTTACCTTTAAAACGTTTTCCGGGTTGTCAAAAACAAGGAGCGTGTTAGTGGCTTTATCAATGAGGATTTTGGCCCCCTGGGAAACAAGGGGCTGCAAAAGCCCTTTTATTTCGAGAACCCTGAGATATCTGGGCCTGAGAAAGGCAAAGGAAATGTCGCCTGAAACCCCTGCGAGCTTACTTGCGGGTAAAATCCGGTATAAGTCTCCGTCTTTCACAAGGCTTAAGTTGTTAAGCGCAAGCACCTGGCCAAGCATATTGAAGATTTGATCCCTGGTGAAACTCCCGTGGATGTGAAGGGTCACCTTGGCGCGCGCGGCGTTATCAACTACGTAGTTCACTTTAAGGGTCTCTTTCAATAAAAGATCAAGAAAATCGAGTAAATCTGCCCCTTCCATGTCAAGAGAAAGCTCTATCTGGCCGTCTTTTTTTATTTCCGGGCGATATACCCTGGTAATCTTTTGGGGTTCTTTTTCAGGGGCCTCAAGGATTACGAAGCTTTTCACTTCAGGGGTTGGCTTGGCTGTGGGGGGCTCTTTTTCTTTTAAGGGCCTGGGTTTTTCGCTGGGCAGGCTTGGTTTAGCTGATAAGGTAGGGGAAAGAAGGGTTTCTGTTGCAACACGTGGCTTTTTTGTTTGACAACCTGCGAGCAATATCAAAAGAATAAGAAAAACATAGCCCCTGCGCATGATTTCCCCCCTTTTAAAAAAGACCTTTGCAAAATACAAGGGATCCGTTCCCATTTTTCGTTCCGAAAAATAGGAACGGATCCCAAGCCGATCTTGGCAGTCTTACAAAGGTCTCAAAAAGTAAAATTAAAAAGAGAATTTCTTTTGCCATTTTTATACCGAAAGATCTCTAGATATTTGAAAGATTTATCGCCTTCTTTCCGGTAAAGTTCAAGGCGATAGACGTTATCATCCCGTAAAGTTATGTCTTCATCTTCAATAGCATTTTTCGTTGTTTCAGTATAGATGGTAATCCACTGGTAAATACCCGGGGTAAACCAGAACCGATACGGGTTAAAACCGCGTACAAGGGCAATTTCAGAAAGGTCCTTAAAAGGGCCGTTTGCCGGGGAGTAGCCATAGGGAAGATAATAATCCTTTTCGGCGCCGTTTAAGCGGTGGAGGTTGTCTTTATCACGCCAGTCAAGCAGGCTGTCAACCATGATGTGAGCTTCCTCACGGGAAATGCCGTGTTCCAGGAAAAGATTTAGGAGCTCTTCTTCGCTTGCCTTGTTTACGTTGAGCCGCGAACTTTCCCTTGAAACCACAAGCTTTGCGGTGATAGCGGGGGAGCCTTCGATTTTAAGTACTATTTCGTGCGGGAAAAATCCTGTTTGTTTCATGTCTTCCAGGCCCTTTTGCCAGAGAATATGCATAAGTGATGCCCTTTTAAAGTCTTCGTTAGCGCTATTCAACGCGGTATAAATAAGGCTTTGGGCGCCCTTTTGTTGCCAAAAAAGCATCCCCACCATAAAAGAAATAGCGAGCACCAGCACCAGTGTTATGGCAAGCACGTAGCCCCTGTTATTCAGGGATCACCTCCACCAAAAACTGGCTCCGTGCCAGCCGACAGGTAAGCCTTCTTTCAGCCACGCGATCGATAATCTCCACCGAGCCCCCTGTTGAGGCGCCGTTTGCCAGAAAAAGTATGCCCCAGCACCCATCCGGGAGTTCAACAAGCCCCTCGGCCTTTATTTCTATTTCTTCTGGGATGGACATACCTTTGCCAAGGTCTTTCATTTCGCCGTTAGCAAGGCCTTTAAGGGTTAGGGTGCGCTTTTTGGCGTCAAAAACTACCATTACTGCCTCATGGCGCATAAGAGCTCGCGCCCGTGCCCCTTCGATAAAATTGGCTGCTTCCACTAAAAAGACATTCCCTTTGGGCAAAAAAGCCACTATGCGGGGCAGAACAAGCGTGGCAAGAAGCCCAATTAAAAGAATCACCACCAAAAGCTCAAGCAGGGTAAAACCTTTTTTCATGGCTGCCCGTCTTGCCATGAATAAAACTGCCAAAGAAGGTGGACGGCAAGGTCTTTATTTTGAAGAATTAAATTATATTCCTGCAAGCTGGCCTGCTTGCCTGAATTTTCAAAGAAAATATTCTTTTCTTTACGATTTATTTGCAGGGCTACTTTTCCCTCAGGTAAGGTGGTATATGAAGAAAAGGTAAGAGGGTCGTCAGAGAAGTTTTCAAGTTCGTCCAGGTTGATGGCGCCTTCTTTTAGCTCTGTTAAAAGATAAGCCCTAAAAGGTGACACGGCGTCAAAAAGTTTTAAGCGTTCAAAAAGCCTTGCTGAGGTGTAATACGAATGAGAAAGCACATAAAGAAACCAACTAAGGCTTATACCTGCGATTACCAGTGCTACCAGAATTTCAATAAGACTAAATCCCTGTGGGGGCTTTTTCATGTTCTCTGGATTTTAACAGCTTTTTTCTTTACTTCGACCCTGACCATGGCCGAAGAATATCAACCTATGGTGGAAAAAAACTTGTTTTCACCAGAAAGACGCTACGAACCATATTTTACGGAACAAAAAAAAGACATCAAAAAAGACGTGTTAAAAAGATTTATTATCCTACGCGGCACTCTTATCAAAGATAATAAACGCTTTGCGGTGATAGAGGTCCTTCCTGCAGGCAAACGCCAACTGGGGCTTGAAGACAACCAGAGGCGCTTTGTTGTTGCTGAAGGTGAGGCCCTTGGGGAGTGCCAGGTGGTGAAGGTCCGCCCTGAGGAAGTAATCCTTGGGGGTCGGTGTGAAGGGCTGGTGCTCACTTTAAAAGATTCTCCTGAGCGCCAAAAAGAAGTAAAGCCACAGGTGGCACAACCGCCCAAGGTCCACAAACCGCCTCTTCCCCAAAATCGTGAGCCAAAGAAACTTCCTTTTTTGAAGCGTAATTTTCCTAAAAAACACTTTGCGCCTAAAAAACCTCCTGTAAAATAAGCCCCATGAATTTGCGCGCTCGCTTTTTTAATTTTTCACCCCGTATCAACTTTTCCCGCCTTTTTATATACGGGCTTCCTCTGGTGCTCAGCTTATATTTTGCGTTAACGGTTCTTTGGCCTGCCTGGCAGGATTATCAAACGAAAAAGACCCTTTATGAAGAAAAAAAGGCCCTTATTTCCCGTTATCAGGAGCGCCTTACCAAAGATAAACCCAAACTTGAAAAAGAACTTGCCCAGACCAAAAACCTCGGAGAAAAAGTCTTTGTAGGGCTTGACCCTTACATAATCATTTCAGAGCTTGAAAAGGACATCAAAGATATTCCCCAGCTCAACCTGCGCAGTTTCAGAATTATTAAACGCAAGAAACTAACCCCTCAGGTGGAAAAGATTAAGCTTCTTTTAGTACTTGAGGGAGATGTAAAGGGCCTTCTCTCTTTACTTGAAAAACTAAACAAAACCGAAAAGGCTTTGCGCATCAGTCGTATGACGATTTCAAGCAGATTTTTTAGAAGGGCCTATATCATAAATCTTAACCTGGAAATCGAAGCCCTTTATTCCCAGGAGGCTCTCTAATGAAAGGGCTTTCTCGGCAACTGGCGCTTTTTCAGGAGTGGCTAAGGCCAGCTACGGTAGGCGCTTATTTTGACGGTGAGGCGTTTTACCTGGCCGAGGACGAACGCTCCCCAAAAAGGCGCCCTGCCCGGGCTTTTTTGGCTTTTTCCCATAAGCTGCTTATGTTTCATACCTTCAAAGTCCCGGAGAACCTTTCTCCTGATGCCTTAAGATCCGCGGTGGCCCTTGAGGCGCAGCGGATTTTTAGTCTGCTTTACGAAGAAAAACCAAAAGACCTTACCAGTGCCTATTTCTTTCGTAATGCCAAAGAGCTCCGGATAATCTTTCAGGAAAAAGAATTTTTTGAAAAAGCCTTTGAGAGACTTCCTGAAGGCCTAATCCCCTGTGGGGTTGTGCCCGCGGGCATAGCTCTTCTTTCTTTTTTTTATCACCAGCAAAGGCGCTTACCAGACGGGGCCTACTTTGTAAAAACTCCTGACACTTACGAAGGCGCCATAGTCGCAGATGGTCGTCTGGTGGACCTTCTTCCTTCATCGCCAAAGGCAGCAGAGGCCTTTTTAGAAGAATGGGAAGGCGAGGTTTTTGAAGCCAAGGGCACTCCAGAAGAAGTACTTGCTCAAGGGGCACGTCATCTTACAGGCCTTCCCAGGAAGTATCTGGTCACTTTTGATGCCTTTCCCCTTAAACCGCGCCCCAAGCCTTCTATCGCACTTTTAATTATCTGGCTCCTGCCTTTTATGATTTTTGTCTCTGGAAAGACCTTTGAGTATAAAACAAATGAACTTCAAAGAGAGCTTGCCTCTCTTAATGTGGAATTAAAAGACCTTAAAAAATCACTGGCCGAAATAGAGGCCTTTCAAAAGAAAAAAGAATCCTATCAGAAGATTAAAGAAGTCATTACCACCTGGGAAAAAGAAAAAATAGACCTTGTTTCTGTGTTAAATAAGCTTGCTGAGCTTATTCCAGAACATACCTGGGTTAGGCGTCTTGAGTTTCGCGCACCAGACGAAATCCGCCTGTGGGCAGAGGGGGACAACGCCCTTGAAGTGTTAAAAATACTCAACACTGAGCCCTTATTTGCCGAGGCCAAGTTCATGACTACGGTCACGAAAAATACCCGCACAGGGAAAGAAGTTTTTTCAATAACCCTTAAGATTAAACATCAAAATGCGTTATAAATATGTTGCCACTACAGGAGACGGCCTTTTAAAGCGTGGCGAGATCGAAGCGCCAGAGCTTGCCGAGGCCCTTGAAGCCCTGCGCGCCCAGGGCCTTATTCCCCTGGAAGTAAAACCCACCAGACGAAGCCTTCGCCTAAGGATTTTTGCCTCTAAAAAACAAGAAGACCTGCTTCTTTTTACCGAACAACTGGAACGCCTGCTGGCTTCGGGAGTTTCGGTGGATAGGGCCCTTGGCATTCTGACCCGCGTCTTTAAAGCAACAGGCAAAGTCTTTCTTGCTGAAATAACCGAAGACTTAAAACGCAAGCTTGAGCAAGGGGAAAGCCTTTCCACAGCGCTTGCTGAAAGTGGAGTGTTTCCGGAATTTTACGTGAGCCTTGTAAAAGCCGGGGAGATAAGCGGTGCCCTGCCAGAGGTGCTAGCTGATCTCTGTCGGTATTTAAGAGAAGAACGCAACTTTCGCCGGGAGCTTCAGTCGGCCCTTCTTTATCCGGCTTTTCTGGTGATTTTTGGCCTTATCGCCGTGCAAACAGTGCTTGTTTATATCCTTCCGCGTTTTGGTGTTATTTTTGACGAAATAGGGGTAGAACCCCCTTTGATAACACGAATACTCTTAAAAGTGGGCTCATTTTGGCATGATTGGGGCTGGCTTTTTTTGGTTGCCCTGTTGGCGCTGTTTTTCTTCCTGAGGTGGTATGTAAGAAAACCTGAAGGCCGTAAAAAGACCGAAAAAATCCTTTTGCGGCTCCCTTTTTTTGGGCCTCTTTTCTTTTTGGCGGACATGGCGCGCACTTTCCGTGGCCTTGCCGTGATGGTAAAAGGCGGGGTCTCTATCCCTCAGGCCCTTTCACTTGCCGCGCGCATTCCCAGTTTTCACATTCTTAAGGGCTTTTTCCTGAACGCAGCCCAGGAATTAAAAGAAGGCGCACGCCTTCCGCGGCTTTTTTCCCATTTTCCCGGCAATTTTGATTTTGTGGTAAACTTTATAAGCCTTGGTGAGGAAACAGGCGATATGGCCCAGGCCTTTGAAGACATGGCTTTTCTTTGTGAAGAAGAAGTAAAAGTTGCCTCTAAGAGATTTCTCACCATAATCGAGCCGGTAACCATTCTCTTTTTCGGGCTTTTGCTTGGGGGTATGATTATCTCAATACTTCTTGCAATTTTTGATATCCGTTTGGGGGTTTAAAGGAGGCTTTATGAAAACCAAAGAAAGACGCGCTTTTACTTTGCTGGAATTATTGGTAGTTCTGATTATTCTTGGCCTTTTAGCAGCCCTGGTTGGCCCGCGCATAGTGGGCAAGGTTGGCAAGGCCAAAAGCGAAATAGCCAAAAGCCAGATTGCTCTGCTTGAGTCTGCTCTTGACCAGTACCGCCTTGATATGGGGCGTTATCCCACCACGGAGGAAGGCCTTAAGGCCCTGGTTGAACCACCAGCCAACGAAGAGGAAAAGGACAAATGGCAAGGGCCTTATCTTAAAAAACGGAAAGTTCCCAATGACCCCTGGGGGCGTCCTTATCATTATCGCTCACCCGGGGAACACGGTGATTATGACCTCTGGACATACGGGGCTGACAATCAGCCCGGGGGCGAAGGCGAAAATGCCGACATCACGAGTTGGGACTAATGCGGCGTTTTGACAAAGCCCTTTTTGAAGAACGTGCAGAAGGCCCTGTGCCTGTTGAAGGTCTTAAGGCCGCTTTTTTGCGTGCGGTAAAGGGCTTCCCCTTTTACCTTGGCGAAGATTTTTATTTGCTGATCCCAGGGGAAGACCATCTCTTTTTAGCTGATATGCTTACCCGCCAGCTTGGTCGTGCCCCTGAGGTCTTTCTCGCCGATGAAGACTACATCTTTGAGCTAATCCAGAAATATTACGAGGCCCCACCTGAGATAGAAAAAGAGCCCCTGGAAGATGAGCCTGAAGACCTTGAGCTCTTAAAGGATCTGGCCTCAGAGGCACCGGTTATCCAGCTTGTTAACCGCACTATCCGCGAAGCAGTGGAGATGCGGGCCACTGACATTCATTTTGAGACCCTCCGCCAGGGGCTAAGGGTACGCTTTCGCATTGACGGCATCCTGCACGAAAGAGGCATGCATCCGCGCAAGCTCGCTGCCCCTGTTATTTCCCGCTTAAAACTCATGGCAGGGCTGAACATTGCTGAGCACCGGCTACCTCAGGATGGGCGTATTCGTTTTCGGGTTGGGGGCGAAGATTTTGACATTCGTGTTTCCACTATCCCCACGGTTAATGGCGAAGGGGTGGTTTTAAGGCTTTTAGTGCGTGAAAAGGGGCTGCTTTCCCTTGAAAAACTTGGCCTTGAAAAAGACCATTACGAGCTTTTCCGCGAGCTCATAGCCCAGCCAAACGGCATTATTCTGGTAACCGGACCTACTGGTTCTGGAAAAACCACTACGCTTTATGCGGCCCTTTCCATTTTAAACCAGCCTGACAAAAAAATTATCACCATTGAAGACCCGGTGGAATATCAATTGCCTGGCATAAATCAAATTCAGATTAAGCCTGACATAGGGCTCACCTTTGCAAGGGCCCTTAGGTCTATCCTGCGTCATGATCCGGATATTATCCTGGTGGGAGAAATAAGAGACCTGGAAACCGCAGAAATAGCTATTCAGGCTGCCCTTACCGGGCACCTTGTTTTTTCTACCCTTCACACCCGGGATGCCCTGGGAGCTGCCGTGCGTCTTACCGACATGGGGGTTGAGCC
Organism: Thermodesulfatator atlanticus DSM 21156; assembly: GCF_000421585.1. Lineage (NCBI taxonomy): Bacteria > Pseudomonadati > Thermodesulfobacteriota > Thermodesulfobacteria > Thermodesulfobacteriales > Thermodesulfatatoraceae > Thermodesulfatator > Thermodesulfatator atlanticus. Next base: position 43,068 of record NZ_ATXH01000016.1, on the reverse strand, counting down.
CTATCTTATTGCGGCTTCTACCGTTGGTTTTGTGGCCCAGCGCCTGGTACGGGTGCTTTGTGACGCCTGTGCTGAAGAAGCTGAACCCCCGCAGGTTTTTCTGGAAGAGATAGCTAAACTCCCTTCACGGCCTAATGGGATTCGTTACCGTAAGGCAGTGGGATGCTCCCGCTGTGCAGGTACGGGTTTTTTAGGGCGCATTGCCATTTATGAAATTTTTCCCATTGATAGCGCTTTAAAGCGATTAATCTTGCAGCGTGCCACTGAAGAAGAACTAAAAACCTGGGCCAAAGAGCGAGGGTATCTTTCGCTTTTTCAAGATGGGCTGCGCAAGGTAGCCCAAGGCCTGACTACTTTTGAAGAAGTACTTCGGGTCTCAGGTAGATAAGTTTTAGAAACCTTGCTTCTATTCCAGGAACCCATTCCTATTTTTTAACGAAAAAGTAACGGACTTGTGCTTGCAATTCCGAGCTCGGTAATTTTGGAAACTCCCTCTTGGTACTTTTCTGCTTGTTACCTAATTCTCTTTCGCTAAGACTGGTTCTTTTCTTAAAGACGAAATTAAAAACGAATGTTTATCTAATTAAAAAGAAAATTTTTTCTCAAAAATGGAAAAATTTTTCTTATTTTATTTGCTCTTGAGATAACTTTGCTATTCAGGACTTTTCCTAAGTCACGTTTTTAGGGATCCGTTCACAACTTACACCTACTCTCCTTTAGCCTTTAGCCTTTAGCCTTTTGCCTACGGAAGGAAAAAGGTAGGTATCAGTTTTTTTAATTATTTTCTTCAGTTATTCTTAATATTTGGCATGCTCTTTGCATCTAAAGGCTTTTTAAACAAAGCGGGAGGGGCAAAAATGAAAAAATTTTCCTTTTTAAGTTTTGTTTGTTTGTTGGTGATGTCGGGGATGTTTTCTTTTTCCTTGGCCGGTCCCATGGACGGGGAAGAATACTTTTCCCTAGATGCTGACACCAATGGTGGAGGTGTAGTTGGTGATGTTTATTATTCAGACGAAGATGGAACTTTTGAAAAAGACATTGTCACCATAAATACTTCGCAGGACTTAGATGCTCTTAGTACAGCACAGCATCCGCCGGTCACTCCTAGAGACATTTACTGGGGAACTTTTAAAATGACCTTTTCCATAGACGGAGATTCAGACATATACGAATGGACGGTAGGTGGCACTCCTATTGATATTCAAAATAATTATTTAGGCCCAAGGGATGTTTGTATGGATGGACATTTTGCCAATCAGGCTCCGCATCAAGTCTATTCCTTGGTGCATGATGATGAAAATGATCTAGGCCTTGCCGACTACGATTTGGATGCCCTTGAGCACGGCATACACTATCCCCCATATCCTGAGCCTTTCCCCACCCATGCTTATGGTGGGGCATATTTTTCAGTGGAAGGTACAGGAAATTTTGACGAAGGAGATGTTTATTTCGATGACTTTGTAAATCCTGTTTGGCATTATTTCGACGACACCTTACTTTCGCTTTATCTTGATAGTCAGTTTGATCCCGATGAAAACCAGATAGACGCCCTGGTTGTTTTTGACATTGTCCATGCTGATAGATATTTTGAAGTCGGAGATCCCAATAATCCCTACGATGCTGATCTAATTCTCTTTTCTCTGGCGCCAGGGTCGTACGATCCCGTGGGAGATAATATTTACTGGGTAAATGCCAACGGATATGGGGGCCTTCTTTTTGATCCTGAGCTTGATTACAACGTTGATGCAATTGACGTGCACAATGTTCCTGAACCCACCACCGGCATTTTACTGTTGGCGGGTCTGGCAATTGGGTTCTGGTTTAAGAGAAAGACTTCTAAAAAAGCGCTTTCAGACTGAGGAATAAAGCGCTACTGCCTCTGCTCCAAAGTTTCGGCTAAGAACGGTGTCTCAAGATGACAAAACGAGTTGTTTATTATGGGATCATGTTTTAATCGATAATGCTTTAAGGGATCCGTTCCCATTTTTCGGAACGGAAAATGGGAACGGATCCTCCTCAACAATCTCGGGCGTTGTATGCCCGCGTGGTCCCAGCTACACCGTACGAGGCGACGCAGTCGCCGAAGTGATCTTATGAGATTGCTTCGGCACGCTCGCAATGACTGACAAAAATAGTGCTCTCGATACCCATTCAATCCAAACCTTTAGAACCTCTAGAACCTCTAGAACCTCTAGAACCTCTTGACATCGTTTAAGTGTTGCCTGTTTTGCGTCCTAGGATTCAGTTCGGTCGAGATTCTCATAAAAGACTTTGCAACGTTTTCGGATCCGTTCCTGTTTTAGTTCCGAAGATAGGAACGGATCCCTTATAATTTGCAAGTGGCTCCATAAGCATTAGCCCTTGTTTAAGGGCTTAATGCTTATGGAAAGATTTAGATTTGCAGCCATAAGGGTCACAAAGATAACTACTCCCAAAATAAGTTGAGCCTTATCAAAAGGCATATGGTGCAACTGGTAGAACTTCTTGAGCCATAAGTAGGTTTTTACCCATTCAAGGCTGCCAAGATAGAGTCCCAGGCTCAAAACAAGTCTTATTTGTCTTTTTTTGAAAAAAAGACCAAGGGGTAAACAGGCAAGTAAACCTGCAAAGATAGTTTGACCAGCCCTTAAAAAATGTGCTGCCAGAAAAATGTAGGAAATTGCTAGTAAAAATGAAGCCAAGGCACGAATCATACAAACACTTCTACTCGATTTTGATCCGCTTTTCTAGGATTGACATTTAAAGAGCTTTGCAAAATTCTCGCGCTTATAGTTGCAAGCCCAACTGCAAGCAACCATTCCTGTTTTTCGTCCCGCAAATAGGAACGGTTGCTGAAAGTAATGTGTCATTCTGAGGGAGCGAAGTGACCGAAGAATCCACAGGTCGATTAGTCATTTGTAAGCCTTGAAAGTTGTCTCATGGATCCGTTCCCATTTTTATTCCGAAAAATAGGAACGGATCCCCTAACTGAAGCGTGAGGATCCCAAAAATTTTGATTTTTTAAGGGAAAGGGCTATCATAATAGCCATGAAGTGTCCCTCTTGCCAGCATTTTGAAACTAAAGTTATTGATAGCAGGGTTACCAAAGACGGCACAGCCATTAGAAGGCGCAGGGAATGCCTTTCCTGTGGTTTTCGCTTCACCACTTATGAACGCGCTGAAATACAGCTTCCCATGATCATTAAGCGCGATGGTCGCCGCGAGCCCTTTATCAGAGAAAAAGTCATCGAAGGCCTTAAAAAGGCTTGCCAAAAAAGGCCCATTAGCATGGAGCAAATAGAAGCCTTTGTTAACCAGCTTGAAAGAGAGCTTGCAGAAACCGGCGAAAAGGAAATCCACTCAACAACCATCGGCGAGAAGGTCATGGAAAAGTTGCACGAGTGGGACGAGGTTGCTTACGTGCGTTTTGCCTCGGTTTACCGTCAGTTCCAGGACGTAACAGAATTTATAGAACAAATTCAGCAGCTTCTTAACAAGAAAAAACGCCCGGGCAATTAGCGTTTTTTCCAGACTTCCCAATTGTGTTCCGGAAAAATCGGCCTGGTGAAGATGATCTCCTGGGCAAGCCTTTCGTCAAAAGATTTCCCATCCATGCGTCTTCTTGCCATTTCGTAAAGTTGCCAAAAGCGCTCAAGGGCCTCGAAGAAAAATTCTTTCATTTTGTCCACAAAATGACCGTTTGAGATTACAAAGCCAAGGTCGCTATTCATAGCCCAGAGGACTTCGCGGCCAGCCTGGGTGAGAAGCTGGGAAAGCACCGGGTCATTATTCGGGGCTTTTTTTGCAAGCTCATGTAAAGCACAAATGGCTTCGTGAATATGGCGATACATCCATGAGACCGAGCCATACATCCATTTATCAAAGGTGCCTTTATCTCCCCAGGAAGAAGGAGGCGGCAAAATTTCCTGGTTAGTAGGATGGCGTGCCAGGTAATCGCTGGGGGTAATGAGTTCGGTTTGGTTCTGGTCATAGTAGAGTTTTTTCAGGAAATAATAGATAAAAAGTGGCCCTTCAAACCAGTGATGGCCAAAGAGCTCTGCGTCGTAAGTGGCCACAGACAAAGGCTTTTTCCAGTACCAGCCGCGCACGTACTCAAAACGGAAGTTGCGGCATTCCATAAAGTGCTGGGCGTGCCTGGCGGCCTTTTCCCGGGCCCAGTCAGGATTGTAAGGTTCTTTCTGCAAAGTATAGCGATTGGTTATGCGGCAATAGCGAAAGGGACCGCCTTTAATATGAAAATCAAGGTAGTCCGGATCTCCTGGATAGCCTTCATCTGCGCTCCAGACCTGTTTTCCCGTTTCAGGGTCGCGGCCAAAAACTGCAACGTTTGAGCCGCGTACAAATACCGGAGCATGCACCCCAAACTCAGAGGGGCTATCTCCATTTAAAACCGTATGCGTTTCGGAGAAAAAGTAGCGCAGACCGTATTCTTCAAGGAACCTTTCAAGCCCGGGCACGTATGCGCACTCGGGAAGCCAGATCCCCAGGGGCTTGCGCCCAAAGGTGGCTTCATAATCCCGCACCGCGGTTTCTATTTGTGCGCGGACTGCTTCAGGATACATGGTATAAAAAGGAAGGAACCCGTGGGTGGCGGCACAGGTTGAGATTTCAAGTTTGCCAAGATCCTGAAAGCGCCTAAAGGCTTGGGTTAGATCTTTTCCGTAGCGCAGAAAAAGCTCGCGGGCCTCTTCAAAGCGACGCAAATGCATCCAGGCCGCGGCTTCAAAATGAGGGGCCTCCCGCCTCACGCGTTCTATCTCTGCCCGGGCAAGGCTTATTAAGCCTTCTACGTATTTCAGGAACTCCTCCTGAAGCAAAGGACAGCGCATCATGTTGGTTAGGGTGGGGGAGATGTCCATGGAAAGTTTGAAGTCCACGCCCTCGTTCAACAAGTCTTCAAAAACTTTGATAAGGGGAATGTATGTATCCACCAGGGCTTCGTGATACCACTCTTCGGGGAAGCCCAAAGGCTGCCAGATGCCTGCAGCTCCATAGACCACCCGCCGTCTGATATAAGGCAGGTGGGCGTGTAAGTGAAAAATAAGGTAACCGATAGAGTGTTCGGCCGTACCCATTTTGGATTCGATGGGACGGATCGTGGGATGTTCTGCCTGAAGTTCGTGCGTGGCGTAAGAGGGTGGAGCGCCTCCAGGGGCGGTGCGGGCAGTGTGAGCCAGATTCGAAGGAGCGGTGAGTTCAAGGAGCTTTCCGTCTTCACGTACGGCTACCAACTGCACCCGGTACGCCTTATCAGGATCAACCCAGAGATACCAGTTGTCTGCGCTGGAAAGATCAACAGCCACATCTTTGTCAGGATGGTGGTAAAGATTTCCGAAAAAGTCATGGAAAACTTTGATGTAAGTAGTTATGCGTTTCCCTGCGGCAAAACGGCCAAGGCGTGTGGCAAGGGCCTCGCGATCAAGATGCCAGTAAGTAAAAAGCCTGCGTCCATCAATGGGCATGAGGACTATTTTTTCTTCCCGCCTGGGGACGTAGAGCTCCTCTGAGGCGGCGATTTCTTCTATTTTTTTATTTCTGCGCTTATCAAAGATAACGAGCTTTGCCAGGAAGTAAGTATCGTCAGGTACCGCGTTGATAATCCAGTCTTTGGCAAGGCCAATGTTTCGTTTTTCTTCCGGGCGAAAAAGGGAAAATTCGTTTTCTTCTTTTTTTCGGGCATAGACTTCAAGGCGGACCTCTACGTCATTCCAGGTAAGCTTTCTGGGTTCAAGGAGCTTGCGGGATAAATCTTCCCAGAAAGAATCTGTAAAGTCCCAGTAAACTTTGAGATTTACCTGGTCTGGTTCAATAACCTGGCGTGCTAGGAAAATGCCCGTTACTTCTTTAACTTTAAAAGACTCTTCAGAAAGGATAGCTACGGTTTCCTGAGGCAGGACTTCAACGCGCAGTATTTTTTTGAGGCTTTTCTGGCCTTTTTGGTCGCAAACGTGGAATTCAAGGGCGCGCAACGCACCAAGCACCAAAAAGTAGTCTTTGAAGTCCGCGCGCTGCCACTCCTCAAGGGGAAAGTTGGTTTCAGGATCCTCGTAACGCAAAATACGCAGAAAAACCGAGGTATCCTTCCCAAAGTGAAGCCCTTTTCCAATTTCGATTTCTCGCCTTATGTTTTCCCAGTCTATTTCTGAGATGCTGAGGTGATGACGCCTTTCGTTTTCTGAAACAAGAACAACTTTTGGGGTGTAGTGGAAACAAGAAGTAAGCTTAAGAAGCGGCTTTTTCTTGCGTAAGAGCTTTGCCTGATATGTGCCCGGGGCCAAAACTTCTTCTGTCTGGTTAAGAAAGTTTACCTTGCGCGAAAGAATGCAATTCTCATTAGTATAAACTTCAAGAAATAAATCTTCTTCTGGGTAATCTACACGACGGTGGATTTCCTCGTCCCAAGAGAAACGTGTTAAGCGGCGGGCAACTTCAATAATCATACTTCACTCCCAATTTTTGGTTTGCTTTTAATTTAGCACAATCTAAGCGAAATTATCAGCTAAAAATCCTGTCTTGATAAAGAATTGAAATCCGTTTGACCTGAAAAGGTAGTTTCATGGCTTGTTTCATGATTTTTTGCAAGGCCTTAGGGCTTATTTGAGGAATGGTATGCGGCCTTTTAGGAGCAAAAGGGCAGGGGGGCAGTTTCATTTCTGCCAGATCGCGCAGGCCAAAACGGGTAAGCTCTTCATAGACCTCTTCTTTGGTAAAGCCAAGCAGCGGCCGAAGAGGGGAGATCTCTTCTGCCACAAAATTAAGGGCAGGAAGAGTCTGGCTTGCCTGTTCCTCCAGTATGTCTCCGGTAACCAGGGCCTTGCATTTTTCTTTGTGGGCAAGGCGTTCCGCAAGCTTAAGCATTAAGCGCTTGCATAAAAAGCATCTTTCCCGCAAAGGGGCCTTTTGGACTAAAAAATCAAGAAAATTGCGGTATTTTACGCTGAAAAGTTCGACTTTTGTATCAGGAAAAAGATAAGAAAGCCCTGAGGCTATTTCACGTACCTTGGCGGCTCTTTCTTTTTCACCATCGTCAAAATAGATAAGCGAGACGTTTAGTCCGCGTCTTAGCATCAAACAGGCCGCAAGCAAAGAATCAGGCCCTCCAGAAAAAAGTACCAATACTTTCTCGGAAAAGGCACCTGGCGGAAAGCCACCAAGGCCCTTTTGAGGGTTAACCAATAGGAAAGAACCTTCTTTTTTGGCCTCAAGCTCAAGGCGCAGATGAACTGGTGGATGGTTATCCCAGTATTTAAGCCGGGCTTTTGCTTCTTTGGTAAGGAGCTTAAGCCAGGCTTTTTTTATTTCCAGGGCCTTTTCAAAAAGATTTTTTTCTTCGGCCTTGGTGACATAGATTTCAAAGGTAAAAGGCCTTTTAGGCAGAAGAGATTTGACATCAAGGTTTTCATCAAAGGGGTAAAACTCTCCAATTTTTCCCACGCCACCGTGGGTTAGCAAGCATTCTTTAAGTTTTGTTTCTCCTGAAACAAGAAAACGTGGGGAAGAAAAGGCTTCAAAAGCAAAACAGTAGCCAAGGCTTTTCAAACGGGTCTTTAAGCTTTCTTCAAGCTTTTTAAGTAAGAAATTTCGGGTAGCAGGCTTTTTAACGCTTATCTCCCCGGAGGGGCTTAACAGGAATCTTTTTTCCGCCACAGACCGTCCTTTACTTTTCTTTTGTTAGATACATCTGCCTTAAAAACATAGACAAAGGCAGAGATAGTACTTCCGTCTTCCATCGTTACGGGAAGTAGTTTGCGTTCGTATTCTTCTCCTTCGTCTTCGATTAGGTCAAGAATCATGAGTGTCTTGAGGTCAATCTCATAGACTTCGCCAAAGACCTCGCCCTTGCCAGGGACAATCCCTGGATACCAGCCAAGGTCATACATTTCAAACCCCAAAAGCTTACCATAGCCCAAAAACCTGGCAGAACTAAGATGTTTGTGGAGTGGAAAGCCTCTTTTAAGGGTTCCATAAACAAACACCCGCAAACGCATGAAGCCATATTTAACCGTTATTGTGAGATTAGTCGATTGGTGATCTTTCCCTTCGCTAATGCAGGGCTCGGAAACCAAACGGGCAAAGGCTATAAAAATTGTTTTCAAAAAGACAAACAAGCGTAAAAAAATCTTTTAAAGATTTTTACTACATAAAACCGAAATAGATTACAGATCTAAAAATTTTGAAAGGAGCTGGGCATGTTTGATAGGGCAAAGCTAAGCGAAGAAAATTATAGCAAAACTTCAGATATTATCCCCCATGCTACCGAGGCCACCGGCTTTGAGGCCAAGCTTAAGGCGGAACGTGAGGCCTTGCTTGCCGCCTGGATTGCTTTTCTTGAGCTTCAGCGGGCGAAGAAAGTCCCTTTCCCTCCACAGTATGCCGACGCCTTTTATGCGGCCACCAAGGTCAAAAAGAAAGACAACTACATTTTGAACCTCCTTTTGGAAGGCAAGGGGCTTTTTATTTCTTTGCTTGAAAAACTTGATCCCAGAATCGCAAACCGCATTGGCCTTGCGGAGGAAATAACCAAAATTGCTAATTACATTCGCAGAATAGAAGAACTGGAACGCGAACTTTCTTTCCTCAAAGAAAGTTTTTTGCGTGATAAACTAACGGCCCTTTGGAACAAGTATGCCCTTGAGAAATTTTTCAACGAAGTGGTGATGCAGAATATTTTTGAGGAAGATTACCTTCTTTGCTACTTTGACCTTGATAATTTCAAATCCATAAACGACCGGTATGGGCACAAGTGGGGAGACAGGGCCCTTATTGCCTTTGCCGAGGTGCTGAGAAAAAACCTTAAGCCCAAAGATTTTCCCTGTCGTCTCCATGGGGATGAATTTTGTGCGGTAATCGTAGGGGTAACCCTTGATAAATTTTTACCTTTTGCTGAAGAACTTTACGAACAAGGCTTTGCCCTTAAATTTCCCGACGATATCAGGCAAATCAGATTTTCTATCGGAATAACCAACATCATTGCTTCGGACAATCTGGAAAAGGTCCTTGAGCGTGCAGACTTTTCCATGTACTGGTGCAAAGAAAACGCAAGCTTAAAGCCGGTGCGCGTCTAAGAATTTCTTCGCTTCCTCCAACATTTTTTCCTTTTCCTGAGGGTGGAACCACTTTACCTCGGGGTCTTTTTTGAACCAGGTAAGCTGCCTTTTGGCGTAGCGCCTGGTGTCTCTTTTCATAAGGCGCTTGGCTTCGGAAAAGTCAAGCTTTCCCAAGAGATAAGCGGTCATTTGTTTGTAACCAATAGTTTTTAAAGGCTTAAGCTCCGGGCTATAGCCCTTGGCAAGAATAGCTTTTATTTCTTCAAGAAGGCCTGCTTCAAGCATTTTTTCAACTCGCGCGTCGAGTTTTGCGTAAAGTTCTTCCCGGGGAAGGGTAAGCCCAATTTTAAGACAAGGATAGCGCCTTTTGCGAAAGGCGTGTTCTTTGGCAAGCTCAGAAAAAGGCCTTCCTGTGGCGTAGTACACCTCAAGGGCCCTCAAAATCCGCACCCAGTCATTTTTTGAAATTTTCGCAGAGGTCTCAGGGTCGATTCTTTTTAACTCCTGGTAAAGGGTATCTAATCCTTCGCGCTCAAGTCGCTTTTTTAGTTCTGCCCTTGTCGCGCTTACGTCTCCTACTTCGAAAAGCCCGTGAAGTAGGGCCTTGAGATAAAGCCCTGTGCCTCCTACCAAAATGGGAACCTTTCCCTTTTCGGCAATTTTTGCGATAGCCTGATCAGCAAGTTCCACAAAGCGCGCGGCGTTGAATTCCTCGTCAAGTTCAAGGATCCCGATGAGGTGATGCTTTGCCCTTTTTAATTCTTCTGGAGTTGGCTTGGCGGCTCCAATATTCAAGTGTTTATAAACCTGAACAGAATCAAAATTTACGATTTCTCCGTTCAGTCTTTCGGCAAGAAAAATACCAGCTTCTGTTTTGCCAACACCAGTGGGCCCAACAATGGCGATTAAAGGGATGTTTTTCTCAAATTTTGCGGCCAAGTTTTTTGCGCACATCTTCAGGGCTTATTTTTAGGTAAAAAGGTCGTCCATGGGGGCAGTGGGTCAAATTCATCTGGCGGACTTCTTTAAAAAGACTCTTTATTTCTTGGGAGCTAATTTTCTCCCCAGCTTTTTTAGCCGCCTTACATGAAAGCCTTGAAATAATTTCCTCAAGCATATTTTCTGGGAAGAAGTTTTCTTCTTCAAGAAAAGCCTCAAGGATTTCTTTCGCTTCTTTACCAAGAAGCGCAGGATAGGCACGCAAGATCAACTTGTCTTCGCCAAAAAAGTCTATTTCAAAACCTACGGCGTTAAGGGCTGGGAGCAGTTCTTCGATTTTGGAAGACCGCACCTTAAGAACCTGAGGGATAAGGAGTTTCTGGGTGTTAAGGCCATCTTTTAATTCCTTTTTCCATTTTTCAAATAAAAGCCTCTCGTGGGCTGCATGGTAATCAAAAATATAGAGCTCGTTCTCAAAAAGAATAAGAAAGAACTCAGGGCCAAAGGGGGAAAGTACTTCCAGGTTTTCTTCCTTTTCCCAGGAAAAGCTAGTGATGGCCTCAGCAACTTTGGTGGCCAAAAAGCTCTCTTTTGTGGTTTCAGGATCAGGCGTTTTGTAGATCGGGATGTCTTCATCTACGTTTTCTAATTCTTTTTTTGTAAAACTGACCGATGGTTTAAATAGCTTTTCAAAAGTATTTTTGACGAGAGAAAAGACTTCTCTTTCACGACGAAAACGTACTTCCCATTTGGCAGGGTGCACGTTTACGTCGACAAGTTCTGGCGGAAGAAAAAGCGCCAGGACTAGGGCCGGGTAGCGGCCTTTTGGAAAAAGGGCCTTAAGGCCCTCGAAGGCTGCGCTCATCAGGAGCTTGTCCCTTACCACGCGGTTATTCACCAAAAGATAAATATAACGTGCAGAAGAAAAGAATGCTTGGGGTTTGCTAATGATGATGCTAAGAGAAAGCTCTCCTTGCTGGATTTCTTCCACTAAAAAATCTTCTGGACAAAGCCCTGCGAGTTCGGCAAGAAGCCCTAGGCGCCCTTTTCGTGCCTGGTAATTAAATATTTCTTTTCCCGAGGTTTTAAGCGTTAAGTTAACCTGAGGGTTTTCCAGGGCCAATAATTTGCTGATCTCGCTAACACGCATAGTCTCTGCGCGCGGGCTTTTTAAAAAAGCCCTTCTTGCTGGTACGTTGGCAAAAAGATTGGCTACTTCTACGATGGTTCCCGGTGCTAAGCCGCGTTCAACGAAAGATATTTCCTTGCCAAAACGCACCTTTAGCCTGGCTCCGATAAGGGCGTCTTTTTCGCGAGAAGAGATAGTAAGCTCTGATACCGCAGCAATACTTGACAGGGCTTCTCCCCTAAAACCCCAGGTTTTTATCCGTAAAAGATCGTCTTCTTTTTCAATTTTGCTGGTGGCGTGCGGCAGGTAGCAGATCTTAAGATCCTCAGGGGACATCCCGCAGCCATCGTCTCTTATTCTGATGAGACTTAAGCCTCCATCCCAGATTTCAATCTCGACAGAATTAGCCCTAGCGTCAAAGGCGTTTTCGCAAAGTTCTTTGACCACAGAGGCCGGGCGTTCGATTACTTCGCCAGCTGCGATTTTTCGGGCGACATTTTCTGGAAGGACCTTGATTTTTGGCATATTCTTTGGCAAATGTTCGTTTGTCTTATTATGCTAAATTTGAACATTTTTACGAGGAAAAATCCATGGGAAGCATTAAAAAATGGTGTGCTGAGTGGCGTACTTTAACCCTTTACGAAAAGTTCGAACAAATAGTAGCCCTTATTTTAACTACCGTTATTGCTGTTATCATTGTTTGTGCGCTTTATGACTTAGTAGTGCAGACATTTTTCATTCTGTTTAAGCTCGGCTTAAATCCCTTAGACCATAAAGTTTTTCAGACCCTTTTTGGTATGTTTATGACCGTGCTTATTGCCCTTGAATTTAAGCATTCGATTTTGAAAGTTTCCCTGCGCCAGGGTGAAGGGGTTGTGCAGGTCAAAACCGTTATTTTAATAGCCCTTTTGGCTTTGGCACGAAAGTTTATCATCCTTGATTTTAAGACAGAGCCGCCTCTTAAGCTTTTTGCCCTTGCTTTTTCAGTCCTTGTTCTTGGCGGGATTTACTGGCTGTTAAGAGAACAATACTTAAAGTACGGAAAATAATGAAAAAATGCCTCTTAGTTTTTCTTTTTTGTTTGCTTTGTGCCTGTGGTTATCAACTTGAGGGCAGACCTTCTAATTTCAATCCTTCCTGGCATACAATTTACATCCCTGTTTGGGAAAACCCTACGGCTGAAATCCGCCTGGGGGAAATTATAGCCCAGGAGCTTCGCAAACGCGTTGAGCTTGCCGGAGACTTAAAAATTGCCCCAAAAGACCAGGCAGACCTTATCCTTGAAGGTGAGATTGTATCAGTATCAGTTGGGGGCTTGTCTTACGATGTCTACACCAAAACCCTTGAACGCAGAGTTTATTTACGAGCCAAAGCCATCTTAAAAGACCGGGAAGGCCGTATCATCTGGCAAAATAGCAATATCTCTCGCTATGAGGACTATCCGGTAGAGTCAGAAAATGTAGGCGAAGAAGTTGATCCGGGACGAGAGATTGCCTTAGAAAAAATATGCCGCGATCTAGCAGAAATTATCTATCACCAAATTATTTCTTCTTTTTAGGTAAGGTAGGAAGCCCCGCGAAAGCGGGGCTTTTTTATTAACCAGCAAAGGCCTTTTCAAGGTTGGGTACTACCTGTTTTTTTCGACTCATAACGCCAGGGAGCCATACTGAACGCCCCTCGGGCTTAACTCCCCAGGCTACTTCTACTACAGCGGGATTGTCAGAGACAATGAGAAGTTCGGTTCCTTCTTTCATGATGTCCGTGAGCATGAAGAAGATGCTGTGGTAGCCGCCTTCCTGCTTAATTTTCTGGAGTTCTTCATAAAGAGCATCTTTAATGGGCTCTACCAGAGAAAGATCAACTACTTCAAGCTGACCAATGCCTACTTTGTTGCCGCTCATATCAAAGTCTTTGTAGTCACGATACACAAGATCGCGGATCGGAGTGCCTTCAATGGCACTTTTTACTTTAAACATTTCAAGACCAAGAGCTTTGAGGTCATCAATGCCGGCTATCTTTCCAAGGGCTTCGGCTGCTTCCACATCCTGAGGGGTGCAAGTAGCAGATTTGAAAATAACGGTATCACTTAGAATTGCGCAGCACATGATGCCAGCTATTTCTTTGGGAATCTCAACCCCGTAGAAATCATACATTCCTTTTAAAACAGTGCAGGTGCAGCCTACCGGCCAAACCCAGATTTCAATCGGGTTGGGAGTGGTGATGTCTCCGAGTTTGTGGTGGTCAACAATGCCGAGGATTTCACCTTTTTCAAGGTTATCAAGGCTTTGGGCCTTGTCGCTGTGGTCCACGAGAAAGATTTTTTGGTCAGTGGCGTCGGTTACGATTTCTGGTGCAGAAAAGCCAAATTTTTCTAAAACAAACTTTGATTCAGGATTAATTTCGCCTTGAGCTACGGGTTTGGCTTCCACTCCAAGTTTGCTTTTGAGGTAGGCCAAAGAGATTGCGGCGCAGATGGAGTCGGTGTCGGGATTTTTGTGTCCTACTACGATTGCTGCCATTTTCTCCTCCTTTAAGAGTTATTTTTTGTCTTTTCAGTAAAAGTCGTTTAAACATAGCCCAACTAAAAAATTTTTGCCAAGTAGTAATATTCAGGAACTCTAAGAGAAAAGGGCATTTTAAGGTAAAAATCTTTTTTAAACCTGAATTTTTGGTATTATACGTGTAAAATTCTAGCTAAAGAGGTCTTTATGAACAAATTTTTGCGCGAGGATTTTCGCCTAGAGCCGGCTTCTTGCTATGTAGATATGCGCTGCCCGCGCTACCGGGCTGTTATCCCGGCAGAAGAAGACTTAAGCCCTCTTATGCCTTATATCAACCGTAAAGCCCAGGTTGTTTTTTATGACCCAAAAGAACCCGTGATAATTTTCAAGTTGGAGGGCAAAAAAGTAGCCCTTAGGACTTATGAGGCTCAAATTGCAAACATCAAAGACATCGAAGAAGGTAAAATTTATCGCGAAAAACTTGCCGAATACCTTGATAATATTTGGCTATTAAAAGATAGCATTTCCCCTCTTTATGAGCCTAAAGAAAGGCCTCCGGCACTGACTATTTATAAATTGCTTCCCAAAACAAATTGCCGTGCCTGTGGCGAGGCAACTTGTTTGGCCTTTGCCAGCAGGCTTGCCACAGGTGAGGCCGAACTTAGCGCCTGCCGTCCACTTTATGAGGATAAGGCCCATGCGGCGACCAGAGAAGAACTCGAAAAGATTCTTTAAGGCAGAGATATAACAGGAGCATTAAAAGCCTGACGTAGTAAGGGATCCGTTCCAATTTTCACGAAAAATGGAAACGGATCCCGGGTGTTTTCAAAGGTTTTATCTAGTCTATAAAATCTCCATTCTTAATAGGAACCAATCCTACGGTTGCTTTTTCAACTTTATGAATGACCCTTGTAGAAACACTTCCCAATACGATTTCTCGAAGGCCAGATTTCCCAGTTCGACCCATCATTATCAAAGGGAATCCTTCCTCGTCTGCAATGCGGGCGATTGTTCTTCCTGGATCGCCAAATTCTAGGTAAGAGTTTATTTGGCCATCATTAAGCCCTTCGTCTTTTAAAATTTGGCGGGCTTTTTCTATGATTTTGTGTACTTCTTTTTCTTCATCTGAATTTTGATCAAGATAAATGGGATCTAGCACAGATATTATTGAAACTTGTACCATTCCTTCAGGAAAACAATTGGCAATTGCAGCAGCTTCTTTTACCGCACGATAAGAAGGCCTTGAGCCATCAACTGGAACCAGTATTTTATTTACCGGGCAACCTTCTTCCCGCACTTCCTGTCCCACAATAAAGATGTTTTGCTTTTTAGCGCGATGAATTACAATATGGCTACAGCTGCCTAGTAGTGTTTCCGCCGTATGAGAGCGTTTTCTCCTTCCCATAATGATGCTTTCTATATTATTTTTTTCGGCGAAGGTTACGATTTCTTTGCCAGGTTCACCTTGGGAAATATGCTTTTCAAGTTCTCCTGAGAACTTGTTTTCCTTGAAAATTTTTGCGAACTCTTCCAGGAAGGGATTTACTTCTTTTTCCACGTGCTGTTCAAGAATGCGCTTAAAAAGAGGGCTTTCTAGAATATTTTTAAACCTAATGTCTATGTTTGAGGCCATTTTTTCTAGATAACTATAAGCAATTATGTGAATAAGGGTAACTTTTTTGGTTATTTCTGGAGAGATAGGGGAAACCAGCCTTGCAGCAAATTTGACCGCCCTTTCTGAATGTTCCGTTTTATCAACGGGGATTAAAACACTTTGTAAATGAGGACGAGTTTTGGTGTGCATAAATCCTCCTGTTATTTAAGGAAAAATATGAGCCAGAGATTAGCTATCAATACGCTAATTATAGTGAAAGGCGCAGCCACTTTCATGAATCCGAAAAAGGTAGTCCGGTGTCCAGTGGCTTCTGCGATTCCAAGGGTGACAACATTAGCGCTGGCACCGATCATGGTTCCGTTTCCACCAAAGCATGCTCCTAAAGCAAGGGCCCACCAAAGAACACCAGACTCTGCGCCGGGGATTACTTTAGTCAAATAAGCCGTGATAGGGAGCATCGTAGCGGTAAAGGGAATGTTGTCAACAAAGGCGCTCATAAAAGCAGACACCCAAAGGATTAAGCAGATAGCAGCTATAAGATTGCCATGGGACAAATGCAACACCCAGTCAGCCACAATATCTAATAAGCCTACTTCTTCAACAGCTCCTACAAGCATAAAAAGAAAGATAAAAAAGAGAAGTGTTAGCCATTCTATGTCTTTTTCTACTAGATGGGCAATATCGACTTTCTTAGTTAAGGCACTATATGTAAATATGATACTTGCTCCAAATAGAGCTGCAATGCTTACTTCCATGTGAAGTACACCATGGAGCAAAAACATGAGAATAACAACTCCCATTACTAAAAGACCAAAAGAAAGAAGTGTTTTGTCAGTAATTTGATATTCTTGCCTCAATTTTTCCATAAAAGCATCGATGTCTTCGATATGAGATTTATTGTATTCCTTCTGATAGACAAAACGGTTGTAAATAGAAAGCACTATCAAGGAAAGCACGCACACAGGAGCTAATTTTTCTACAAATTGCAGAAAAGTAAGCCCTGCATAGGAACCAATCATGATATTAGGAGGATCACCAATAAGAGTGGCAGTTCCGCCGATATTTGATGCTAAAATTTCAGGAATAAGCAAAGATAAAGGATTAATTCCCAGGGCAAGGGCAATTTCAATGGTTACAGGGGTAAGAAGAAGCATCGTAGTAACATTATCGAGAAAAGCAGATGAAAACCCCGTAAAGATCATCAATACAACCGAAAGTATAAAGACATTTCCGCGCGAGAGTTGATAGCATTTGTAAGCGCACCATTGAAATACCCCTGTATTTTTTAAAACACCGATAATTATCATCATACCCATCAAGAGAAAAATTACGTTCATATCAATAGATTTGATAGCGCTATCATAAGAAAGAATGCGATAATCAGGATTAAATACGCCTATGGTGTAGGTAATAACGAGCATAGTGGCAGCACCAAGCATGGCTGCAAGGGTACGATGTAGCAGCTCAAAAGAGATGAGAACATAAGCCAAAATAAAAACACCTGTAGCAATCCAAAAGGCTGGACTCAAAGCTCTTTTTAAAGTTATGTTTAGTTTGGCATAGTATTTTCCGTCTTTTTCAGCAAAATCATTTGCTGTAAGAGAAACATCTTCTTTTTTGTAAGCAGATTTTGAAAAGACAATATCAATTCGTGATTGTTTTAGTTCTTCAGGCTTAAGCAGAAGGTCGATATAAAAAGAACCATCTAGTTCCGTAAGAATGTGGGTCTCATGGTAGGGCTTTCCGTTAACGTATACTTTTACTTCGGCCTCTGGCACGGGCTCTTTGTGGGTATCGATAATTTTGCCAAAAATATATACATTACCCTCAGGGGTATGTGCTTTGTGGATAGCTCCTCCCCCTGCCCAGCTCGATACAGAAAGTCCCAAAACGAAAAGAGTGATTAGCCAAAACCGCGGTAAAAAGGCCGTTTTTAACATATGGCACTCCTCTTAAAGGAACTGGTCTCCAATTTATTTCGTAACAAAACGATTTTTTCTTTAGTCAATTTTGGGGGATTTTGGAAGAGCAAAAAAGACAAAGGGGGAAAACAAAGCTTCCCCCTTTAGTGCAGTTAGTGGCCGGCTTGGAGGATACCAGAGGCAGCCAGAATAAGAATAATTATTTCGGCAACGGAGATAATGCCAACTGCATAAGCACCAGATGAAAAAAGAAAAGGTAAAATGGCTACGTACCCAACTATGGTAAGGCCTGCAAGAAAAGCAATTCCCACGTAATTTAAAATATCACCATAATTCAAATAGTGGATCCAATCCCAGCCGCTTTTAAGTCCTATGTGATGAATAAATTCATAAGCTGTCATGTGCCAGAGACTTGGAAGTTTTTCAGGGGGAACAAATGAAGGCAAAATTTGAAAAATATAGATGATAAAAGTAAGGATCATGAGCACGATGCCAAATAAGGAACCGTACTGTAATATTTTGGCATAAATAATGGCCTCTGGGGGGGTTTCTATTTGGGTGTTAGGGTCAAGTCTTTCTGCCATGGCTTAAACCTCCTTTAGTTTAAATTCCTAGTCCTTTTAGAACAGCCCTTACTCCTGCAAAAAGAAGCATACCGATAACAATCCAGCGCACCATTGCAGGACGTGCGATGGCAAGAAGCCTTACACCAATGAAAGAACCAAGCATAATGCCTACTAGAGAGGGGATTACTATTAAGGGGATAATGCCGCCGCTATTGATGTAAATCCAGGCAGCAGAGGTGTCGGTGATTGAGAGCAAAAACTTACTAGTGGCAACAGAAATTTTTATAGGGGCACCCATTAATAAATTCAAAACCGGGATGTTAGCCCAACCAGCCCCCAGGCCAAACATTCCCGCCATAACACCTATGACAATAAAGAGAAGTAGTCCCAAGGGAGTTCTGTGGACGTGCCATTTGTAAACTTCGCCGGTGGATTCTTCGCGATAAATTCCCCACATCCCCAAGGCTAGCCCTAGGCGATCGGGATTTTTTACTTCGGGGAATTCGCTTTTCTTAGAAAAGAACATAAGCGCTACTATGAAAAGAATAGTAACACCAAGAAGTATTTGGACGATGTTTCTTGGTAGCGCAAGACCGATCATGGCACCTATAATAGAAGCTGTAGAAGCTATCAAAGCAATGGGAATAGCAAGACGTAACGAGGCGAGATTCCTCATAAGAAGCCCTGGCCCAGCAGCCAAGGCCCCTGAAAGAGCCACCAAAAGCCCAGCGGTACGAACAAAATCTAAATTAAAAGGAAAAAAACCGCTAACAATGGGGACAAATAGCACTCCTCCTCCTACTCCCCCAAGCACTGCTACGATTCCTATCAAAAAAGTCGTAATAAATAGAGCTAAGGGCCAGAACCACCAGGGTTTGCTGCTAACTGCAGCGGCATTTTCCGCAACGGAACTAATGGCTTCTTTAGCTGCTTCTGGAGAGGCTTGGCCCCACGAATAATAAAAGATGACACCAACAAGAAGACAGACAAGTAGGGTTACCTTCCTCCAATCAAATTTATCCATAAATAAAGCCCTCCTTTTGAGGTAACTTGTTAACATTTTATGTGTTTCAATTATGAAACATTTTTAGAGGAAATAAGAAGGGGGGTCAAAAGAGGCTAGACCTTAAAAAGGCGCTATAATCTTGTAATTTCTGTTACAAAGTTAAAAAATTCTCAAATTTTTTCTTTGTTTCTTCTAAATTTTTGAATGATTAACAAAAATATTAATAATAAGTGAATTAATTCTTAAGTTTTGCTTATTTATTAATCGCGGACAACTAATACCGGACAAGGGGCCTCTTTAAGAACGCGTTCTGTACAACTACCAATAAAAAATTTTTCAATACTACCTCTACCATGGCTTCCCATAATAATGAGATCACAACCTAACAACTTAGCTACTTCAATGATTTTTTCATATGGTTTGCCTTCTGCAATACGAAAAGAGGGGGAGATATTTTTTTCTGTGGTAATTTTTCGTGCTTTTTCAAAAAACTTTTTGGCTTCTTCTTCAAAAGCCTTTGTGACTGTTTTTATATTGAATAAGTCTACAAACTCGCCACCTTTAGGGATAACAAAAAGGATTGTCATTTTGGCATTGTATTGTTTTGCTAAATCAGCTGCTTGTTCAATTGCCTTAAAACCTATGTCTGACCCGTCGATAGGAACTAACAAATGTTTGTAGGCCATAGTCTTCTCCATTTTTGAGCAGAGAGGGGAGTTCCCCCCTCCCTGCTCCTGTTATGCAGACAGAGATTTTTCTCCTATAGAGATTAATCCATATTTTTTCACCAAACGCTGTTTTTCAATGTGCCCCTTAAGGGTCCAGTAAATAATTAGAAGAGTTGCTATTCCACCGCTGGCGAACAAGAAGAATTTGCTACCGAGTTCAAACATTTGAGCACTTCTTTCCGAGAGGCTGATGATGTTCAGCTTATGTAAATACTCAGGAATTGCAAGGCCGCGAGACACACAGCAAAGAAGAATTAAAATAGCGGTAACCATGCGGATATATAATTCTTTTACAAGCTTAGTTCCAATAGCACCAAAGTAAATGCCAACAAGAGAACCAGCGTAAAGGAGAAAAGTAAGCCTCAAATCGACAAAGCCTGCCAGGGCATAGTTAAAAGCTCCCCAGGCTCCCATGAACATGGCCAAAAAGAGCTCTGTTCCAGCAGCCACAACCGTAGGGACGCCGAAAACGTAAATCATAGCAGGAACACCGATAAAGCCACCCACGCCAATGGTTCCCGCCATGTAGCCCACGGCGGTTCCTACGAAAAGAATTGTCCAGAGAGATATTTTAACACCAGCCACGGGGAAATTAATCATAGGTGGAATTCGGAGCTTACTTGAAAGGTTGAGCAACGCTTTAGATGGTCCAACAGCAGTTCCTCTAGCGGTACGCAAGGCATCACGCAACATAGAGCCGCCGATGACACTAAGAGTTAGCACAAAGAAAGCACTAACGTATAAGCTTGATCCAGCCTTACCTAGATGGTGAAACATATAACCATTTACCCAGACAGCCAGCTTAATTCCTATTAATGCTGTAATGAGCAGGAAAACAGCAAGTTTTTTGTCCACATGGCCCATTTCGCCGTGTTTGCGAGAGCCCATCATCGCTTTACCAAATTTATGCGTAATATTAGCACCTACAGCCATGACCCCTGGTACCCCTAGGTTCATCATGCCGGGGGTCATTAAAAAGGCACCTCCTGAGCCAATAAATCCAGAAAGAGTGCCACCCATGAATCCTAACAAGGCTATCCACAAATAGTTTAAAGGATCTGATGATAATATCTGGGTGACGATTTGCAGTTGTTCTGGGGATACATGTCCTGTAACAGGTCCTCCTGCCATTTTTATCCTCCTTGAAATTATTTTCTTTTAATTTAATGGTTTAATGGTCTCCACCTGCTGATTTTTCTAGCCCGAGCAATTTTGGGAGACACTCAGCAAAGCTTCCGTAGATGTAAGCGTGAATAGGAACAGTTAGAAGTACTGCGATAGCTCCGTAAATAGTGCCAGTCATAAAAATTTTGTAATTTAATTTGTCGATCATAGGGAAAAAGCCAAAGTAACTCAGAGCCGATAAGGAACCAAAAATAGCCATACGCGTAAAAATCTTCTTTTTGGAAGCTTTTTCTTGGGGCAAAAGAGTTTTTATCGATAGAACCGGGCAGCGCATCCTAATACTTAAGTCTTCAAGATGTTTGATGCCTTCGCCTGCTAGAGGGCTTAAGTCTAAGTCGCCGGTGATAATAAGATCTGCAGGGGAAAATTCCTTCATGGCTAAAAGAAAGGCCCGCGGAAGATATTCTACTATCTTGTATTCAAGTTCTACTCCTAGTTTTTGGGCCTCCTCTTTAATTTTAGATGCTACAGTTTCCAGTTTTTCCTTCTTTTCCTTGATTTGCTTTTCTTGAACATCTATCCAGTCGGCTGTTTCTAATGCTACGGGGACAAGGAAAAGTACTGACAACTTTGCTCCTTTTTGCCTAGCGATTTGCAAGGCATAAGAAATGTTTTTTGGTTCTCGTTCCACTTGTTCTATGAATACTATTCTTTCCATAAAAACCTCCTGAATTATTTTTTAGGTGGCCAGCAGAAAAAGGAATCCTGTTGGAGGAAAGGGTGGATCAGCCTTTTTGCGAGAATCCTTTTTCACCAGGTTCTTACGTACTAAGTAACTGGCCATTTTGGTTTCACCGCCATGGGCAAGACCGGCGGCGGCCATGTACAAACTAAAAACTTTTAAGCAGGTAGACAAATTAGCTTTCATCTCCTAATCACCTCGAATTCTTTTTGTAATCAGATATAAGCAAAGGAGATGCCAAAGAAGCCCTTTCCCCTTTCTATCCCTTGGGAATAAATGAATACACGAGATAGGAATGGAAACTTTTTGTTACAAAAGCTTAAAAATTTTGTGTAGCGAAGGTGTTAAGTGTTTAAAAATGAAACACCACGTTGCATTTTTTTAAATGAAGGTTACTTTTTAACTAAAAAGTTTTGATAGCAAAAAATTTAGCGTGTGTTCAAAATAACTCTTGAGACCTTTGCAAAACGGTGGGATCCGTTTTTCTTTTTTGTTCCGAAATGGGAACGGATCCCCAAAGATGCCGGGAATTTAATATTCCGATTAATATCAATGGGAGCTTGTTTTATTCGACAGGGTGTCATCGCGAAGCGACGTTACGCCCGCGCGATCTCATGGGATTACTTAGCTTCGCTCACATGACAATACTTAAGTGTCGCCTGTTTTACGCTCCTAGTAATATCTGGTTGTAAAAAATGTTTGCTTTTATTCAGAGAAGTCTAAAATTAAAGATTCAGATGGGATATCTCATCTTATTATTGCCACTTTTGGCATCATTAGTTGTATCTTATCTGAGTTTAAATTCGATTTGGAAAAGAATTCATGGCCTTGAAACTATCGACTATTTTACACAGAATCTCTTAGAGATAAGAAGATACGAAAAAAACTATTTTCTTTATCATAAAATTCAAGATCTTGATAGAGCTTTGACCTTATCTAAGAATGCCCTTAACATACTAGAAAACCATCGCAATACCTTTCTTAAAATTGATGAGCAACTTTTTAAGGAATTAGAAAAAAGTCTTTTGTTATATTATTCCGCTATTTCTTCGTTAAAACAGCATGAATTGGATCTTTACTCAGCAGGATATATTCGAAATCTCGGTAGATCTTTGATTGAAACTAGTAAAAAGATTAGGCAAAAAGAAGTTGCTTTTATAGATGACGTTTTTCAAAAAATGATGTCTTTAGTTTTTATTTTAGGGTTAATATCTGTTGGAACCATTTCTGGTGTTGGTTACTTTATGTCGAGAACAGTTGTTTCTCCACTTGAAGAACTGGAAGATACTATGAGAAATATTGTATTAAAAAAAGATAATTTATTAGATACTCCTAAGTTTCCTAAGTCAAAAGACAAGGAAATTGTTTCTGTATTTAAGACTTTTAACTTTATGATTAAAGAGCTTGAGGCTAGGAAAGAGCAACTAGTTCAGTCTAAAAAGTTAGCGGCGTTAGGTACGCTTCTTTCGGGTGTTGCTCATGAATTAAATAATCCTTTGTCTAATGCTTCTTCTACTTGTCAAATATTATTAGAGGATCTAGACGAATTTGATAAAGAAACACTTCGCAACTTTATTAAACAAATCGATAATGAAATATGGAGAGCCCGGGATATTGTGAGAACATTATTAGAGTTTTCTAGAAATAGACATTATGAACTCAAAAGATGGCCGTTAGAGGATTTGGTTAATGAAGTAATTTTTATGCTACGTAATAAAATTAGGGACAACATAAAGATTCATTTATACATATCTGACAATTTGGAAATCTATGTAGATAAACAAAGATTTCAACAAGTTTTAATCAATCTTTTATCTAATGCTATTGATGCTATCGAGGGAGAAGGGGAAATTTTGATAAAAGCTTGCGAAGATCCTGACCGTAGAGGGGTTTTTATTGCTATAGAAGATAATGGTAGTGGCATCCCTCAGGATATTTTAGAAAAGATTTTTGATCCATTTTTTACTACTAAAGGAGCTAAAGGATCAGGTTTAGGTCTTTACTTAGTCAATGAAATAGTATATAGGCACGGTGGAACTATAGACGTAGAAAGTGAACAAGGTAAAGGAACAACTTTTTATCTTTTCTTCCCTTATGAAAGAGAAAGTTCTAATAACCAAAAAACTGTTAAATTCCATCAAAATAATGAGGGCAAAAAATGTCAACTGAATCAGAAAAAGATAAATTAAAAAAAGGAAAAATTTTAGTAGTAGATGACGAAGAAGTTGCTCTCAATAATTTGAAGTATATTCTTAAAAAGGTAGGTTTTGAAGTCACAGCCACTACTCAAAGTACCAAAGCACTGGAATTGATAAAGAAACAGGATTTTGATGTTTTATTAACAGATCTTAGAATGGATCAAGTTGACGGTTTACAGCTGTTACAAGCAATGAAATACTATCAACCGGAGTCAGAAACTGTTATTATTACTGCATATGCAACGGTTGATTCGGCAATTGAGGCTCTTAAATTGGGAGCTTTTCATTATATTTCTAAACCTTATAAAATAGATGAAGTTAGAAAAATTGTAGCCGAAGCAGCTGAAAAAGCTATTTTAAAAAGAGAAAACAAACTTCTTAAAAAAGAATTGGAACATTTAAAGGGTAAAGTCAAAATTATCACTCATAGTCCATATATGCAGGAACTTCTTAAAACTGCTGCTCAAATTGCTACTACTGATTGCACAGTATTAATCACTGGTGAGTCCGGTACTGGAAAAGAACTTTTTGCTCGTTTTATACACGAAGCCAGTAACCGAAAAGATAAGCCTTTTATTGCTGTTAATTGTGGTGTTTTTTCTGAGGAGTTACTTGCTAGTGAACTTTTTGGTCATGAAAAAGGTGCTTATACCGGGGCTGTTCAAACTAAAAAAGGTCTTGTAGAGCAAGCTGATGGAGGAACACTTTTTTTTGATGAAATTGCTGAAATGTCTCCAACTATGCAAGTTAAGTTGCTTAGACTATTACAAGAACATGAGTTTTATCGGGTAGGCGGTACGGTACCGATAAAAGTGAACGTAAGATTTATTGCAGCTACGAATCGCAATTTAAAAAAGATGGTTGAAATGGGATCTTTTCGTCAAGATTTATATTATCGCTTAAACGTGGTTCACTTGCATATTCCTCCTTTGGCTGAAAGGAAAGAAGATATTCCCGTTTTGGCTTATTATTTTTTGCATCGCCATGCTTCTCAAATGAAAAAACAAGTAAAAGAAATTGATCCCGAAGTACTAAGGGTTCTACAACAATACGATTTCCCAGGCAACGTACGAGAGTTAGAAAACATAATAGAAAGAGGGGTAGCTCTGGCCCAAGGCGAAGTGCTAGATTTAAGTTGTCTGCCTGAAGAACTAAAAAAACTTGAAATACATACTTTTCGACGCAAAGATGGCCGCTATCCTACTTTAGAAGAACACGAAATCGCCTACATTAAATGGATCCTCAAGGAGACAGGGGGGAATAAAACTAAAGCAGCTAAAATTTTGGGTATTGATAGAGTTTCTCTCTGGAGAAAACTAAAAAAATACGGTTTGGAAGAAGACGTTTCTTATTGAAATCATACCTTTGCATTTTGCAACACAAGCCAAGTTTCTTGAAAAAAATATTTAGAGAGAATTTTGCAAAATACCATTTCTGAGGGGTTGCCTAGGATCCGTTCCCATTTTTAGAAACGATTTTTAGAAACGAAAAATAGGGAACGATCCCTGCGGTAATTTTGCAAAGGTTTCTTAAATTTCCTTTGATCGTAATTACTTATGTTCTTATGTTTTTCTCTTATCGTTGCTCACACCGGCAAAAACAGGCTAGATTATTTTTGGCATGTTTTTTGTATAACAAAGTCGTTGAGGAGGTTGCGGAATGAGTAAGTGGGAACGCTTCAAAAGAGAGTGGGAAAAATCTTTTGCCGCAGCTACGTTTGCAGAAGCTGGAGATTATGAAACCGCCCAAAATATTTTGGGGACAAATGGGTGGGTTGTTTTGGCGGGTAAGGGGAAAAATATCTCGGACAGAACAGTTTCTTATGTAAAAAACTTATGTGTAAGTTCTAAAAGTGCTTTGAGGATTGTGTGGCAAGGTTCTTGCTCTGAAGAGTTATTCAAAAAGAAGTGCGAGGAAATTCCTCATTGTATAGACATAATAGAAGAAGATTTAAGAAAGGCTTTGCCAGCTTATCTTAGGTCGTTAAAAAAAATCAATATGATTATTTTTGCGTGTGATAGTCCAAAGTTTAAGAGTTTACTAAACAAGATAGGTAGGGAGTTTTCGTGTCCTATTGTTTTGGTTTCAGCAAAAAATAAAATTTAAAAAAGAGGTGAAGAGATATGGCTTTAGCTAGTAGTTTATGGCGACGTTTATGGGATAGTTTTGTAGTGTCAACCTTTGCAGAAGCGGGCGAATTAGAAGAAGCCCAAAAGATGGCCCGCCGCTGGGGACTGGCTCCCTCCACTCAAGTTTCTCCTTTTTCGCGCACCATGGCAGCAGTTGCCTTTGCAGAGGCAGGAGAGTTTGAGGAAGCCCAACAGTGGCTTGATATTAAAGAAACCAGTGATGTTAAGATCCGCTCTAGGGCGTTGGAAAACATTTTGGAAAATTCTATCGAGGCCGCAGCAGCAGCAGCTTTTGCTGAAGGAGGCGAGCCATACCATGCGGTAAAAATTGTAGCGCGCTTGAGAGGTAAAAAAGTTCTTGCGGTGTGTGAGGGGGCAAATTTTTCCGAAAGACTTATGACTCAGGCGTTTGATTTAGCAGAAAAAATGCAAACTGAATTGTATGTTTTAAATATTTTTGTACAGACAACTCATGCTAAAGATACAGAACACCGGAGAAAATGGAGAGAAAAATTTCAAAAAAGAGCTGCTCAGGGATTATCCCCCTGGAAAGAACGTTATCCCAACGTGAAAGTCACCCAGGTGGTTGAATTTGGAGAGCCTGAAAAGGTATTGAAAAATTTCCTTTCCCAGCATCGAGGCGTTAAGTATATCCTTACTTTAAAAGAAGTTTTTGCAGAAGAAAAGTTAGCTCATCATCATTCATTAGCACACTTTATCAGACACTAATTATCTTTTAAGGTCCGGCTAGGATCCGTTCCTATTTTGCGTTTCGAAAAATAGGAACGGATCCCCTCTGCAGTTTGGCTTGCAAAACATATCTTGGCAATTTTGCAAATACCTCAGAAATATTGATAATCCGTTCTCGGTATAAGGGAATAATTAAAGCCATTTAACTTCGTGAGGTAGAGACACATAGCATTTTTTGCCAGGTAAAAGGCTTAGTTCCGAGATCTTTTCTCTAGTTAAACTGAGCGAGAGAGAAAAATCTTCCAAGCGAAGAGATACCAACACGCTCTTGCTATCAGGACCAAGGCTTATTTGGGATACTTCAAGAAAAAGGCTATTTGAAACTTGCGAAGGTACTATTTTAATTTTTGTTGTTTCTATCACAGCGATATCTTTCTCGCTAGAGTCTAGGGGTTTTTGAAACGCCACTTCTTGGCCATCTTTAAATCTTTTTACCAGCTTATTTTTCTTTTTTATCCACGGGCCAAAAATGAAGTTTTTTTGTTCTCCTGCAAAAACGTGTCCTTTTAAAACGTGCCAAGTCTCTTTGCATATTTCATTCAGCCAAGGACGATCATGGCTTGCGATAACCAATGTGGCGTCCCAAGATTTGACCGCCTTAAGAATTGCTTCTTTTATTAGTTGCGCACTGTAAAGGTCAACGCTTGCGGTTGGTTCATCAAGTAGCAATATTTTTGGCTTTAATATGAGCCTGCTAGCCAGAGCCACCCTTTGGGCCTCTCCGCCTGAGAGGGCATACCAAGGTCTTTTAGCAAAACTTTTATCAAGGCCTACCAAGTCAAGGGCTTCATAAACTCTTTCTTCCAGGTGCTTTTTTAGGCCGCGTATTTTTAGCCCGTAGGCGACATTTTCAAAAACTGAGCGCTTAAGTAAATATGGTTGTTGGGTAAGGAGCGTTATTTCGCGCGCTTCTTTAGAAAAAGGAAAGACCTTTTTCCCTTTGTAAATTACTTCGCCACTTGAAGGTTTCTCAAGAAGGGCCATGATACGCAGGAGAGTGCTTTTACCAGCGCCGTTTGGTCCGTAAAGACCTATAATTTTGTTTTGGGTGAGCGCAAGGTATGGAACGTTAATTACAGTTCGGTTTTTGTATTTTTGGGTTACATGTTTTAATTCAAGGATGTTCATACACGTCTTCTAAGATAAGCCAGCGAAAAATTTACGGCAAAAGCAATAAAAAGCAAAACAAAGCCAAGGGCAAGTGACATCGCAAATTCGCCTTTAGCAGTCTCAAGGGCTATAGCCGTGGTGATGGTGCGGGTGTGCCATTTGATATTGCCACCAACCATGAGAGAGATACCAACTTCTGTGAGCACGCGCCCATAAGCGGTTACAGCCGCAGCAAGGATGCCATAACGTGCTTCCCAGAGCGAGGAAAAAAGCAACTGCCTTTTGCTGGCACCCAAAGTCATAAGGGTTAAACGAAGCCCTTTGTCAAGAGATTCAATTGCGGTAGAAGTTAAGGCAATGACTATGGGGAGTGCTAAAATAGTTTGTCCAATAGCAATGGCAGGGACAGTGAAAAGAAGCCCCAAATTCCCCAAAGGACCACTTCTACTGAGAAGAATATAAAGCATTAAGCCGATAAAAACCGTTGGTAATGCAAGCAGGGTATGGACCAAAGTGCGGCAGAATTTTTTTCCTCGAAAATCGAAATATCCCAAGGCAAAACCCAAGGGCACACCGATTAAAAGACTTGCTATCATGGAATAGCTCGTGGCTCTAAGGGTGGTATAAATAGCAGAGTAGGTTTCTGGGTCTTTACTAAGTAAAAGTTCGAAGGCCTTGATAAAACCTTCCCAGATTTCTTGCGTCATGTAGTGTGCCTGTTTTTTGCTTACTTATCATAGCGGGCGGGCTTAACGCCCGCCAACTTTATTTAGCGTTAGGGATAAAAAGTTTCTTACCCATGAGGCGGAAATTTGAAATGGCTTCTTGCCCGCGCGGGGATGTTATCCAGTCTGCAAACTTTTTTGCCAAATCTACTTTAACATTGGGGCATCTCTCAGGATTTATAATGATTACACTGTATTGATTTTTGAGAAGAGGATCTCCTTCTACCAGAATGCTCAAAACGGGCTTTGTTTTTAAATAGGCTTCATATTTGATGAAAGTTCCTCGATCGGTCAGAGTGTAGCCCTTTTTTTCAGCAGCAATGCGCAAAGTAGCAAGCATTCCTTGGCCAGTTTGAAGATACCAGGGTTCTTTTTCAAGGGATTTTGGGTCTATTCCTGCTTTTTTCCAGATCAATTTTTC
This sequence comes from Thermodesulfatator atlanticus DSM 21156, assembly GCF_000421585.1. Classification (NCBI taxonomy): domain Bacteria; kingdom Pseudomonadati; phylum Thermodesulfobacteriota; class Thermodesulfobacteria; order Thermodesulfobacteriales; family Thermodesulfatatoraceae; genus Thermodesulfatator; species Thermodesulfatator atlanticus. The sequence continues at coordinate 14,415 of NZ_ATXH01000016.1, read as the reverse complement.
TTTTTTGTTGGTGCCAGAGTCATCACCACGGCTTACAAAAAGTGCTTTTTTCTGAGCTATCTTTTTGAAAGCGTCTGTCACAGGCAGCCCTTTGATGCGGGCCGGGTCGTCTTTGGGGCCAACCACGATAAAATCGTTATACATAAATTCTCTGCGGTCTATACCGTATCCTTTGGCCATAAACTTTTTTTCTGCAGGGGGAGCATGCACCATGAGAATATCCACATCACAGTTTTGCCCCATACGCAGGGCTTTTCCAGTTCCCACGGCGATCCATTGAAGTTCAATGCCTGTGTCTTTTTTGAACAAAGGGGCCAGATAGTCGAGAAGACCGGTATTGTCAGTGCTGGTGGTAGTGGCCATGCGCAGGACTTTATCTCCAGCCCAAACTGAGCTTACCAAAAAGACACACAAAAGAAATAAAAACAGGCTAAACTTTCTCATAAATGCCTCCTTTTAAATTTTGGCAGCAATGTAGAGTATGTAAAAGTTTATGTCAAGGAATTAAAGTCATGTTTATAATATATGAACAATTGGAGGGAAGAAAATGATAAAAAATAACCTAAAGACTTATTTAACAACCAAAGAAGTTGCAGCTTTACTTGATGTCAATGAAAAAATTGTCTATCAGCTAATCAATGAAAAAGGGCTTCCAGCCACCAAAGTTACCGGCAAGTGGCTCTTCCCACGCCATCTCGTAGAAAAATGGTTAGAGAAGCACGTTGTAAATCATCCTGGGAAGGCCTTAGATTTTGAGGGGGAGTTAGTCATAGTTATTGGAAGTAATGATTTGTTACTTGAAAGAACTTTGAGTCTTTATAACAAACGCTACGCCAAATCGGTGGCGGTATTTGGTTCTGTGGGAAGCCTTCGGGGGATCGGGGCCTTAAAAGATGGGCTTTGTCATATCGCCACCGCCCATCTTTTAGAATCAGATGAAAAAAATTATAACTTCGCTTACTTAAGAGAGCATTTTGGTGAGTTTTTACCCGTGGTGGTTAATTTTTGTTTCAGGGAGCAGGGGCTTTTGGTGGCTCCGGGAAACCCCAAAAACATTAAGTCATTAAAAGACTTAACAAGAGACGACATAACGTATGCCAATCGCCCTAAAGGCACAGGGACGAGGGTTTTGCTTGAACACGAGCTTAAAAAACTAGGTGTATCCTTTAAAAAGATTTGCGGTTTTGAAAACGAATTTAACACGCATCTCGAAGTAGGCCTTGAGGTTCTTTCAGGGCGTGCTGATACAGGTCTTGCTATCAGGGCCATAGCAAAACTTTTGGGGCTTGATTTTATTCCGATTAAACGCGAGCGCTACGACTTACTGATACCCAAAGATACTTTTTTCCAAAAAAATATTCAGAAATTACTCGGCCTGCTTCAGGAGGAAGACTTTAAACTTTTGGCAGCCGAACTCACGGGTTATGACGTAAGTCAGGCCGGAAGAATAGTTTTCCCTCAAGACGACTAAATAACCTCACTTTGCAATGGGTCTCTTCCAGGATCGGTTCTTTTTTCGTTTCGAAAAATAGGAATAGATCCCCTGCGGTGGTGCTTGCAACAATGCTAATTTCCTTCATTTTACAAAAGGTGCTACGAGCAAATTTTTTTCTTCTGGTGATAGAGTTTGTAAAAAATTATGTTTTAAAAGTGCTGCTGGTTCTTTTTCTCCGTTTATGTTTTTTAAGTGTATTCTGCCAAAACCCTTCCCATAATAATTGGAAAGATCATATATAAGGCCTATTATCGCTAATTCATTGGCTTTTACTAAAGCAGTATATCTTTCCAGCGCCCAACTTACCTGAAAATCAACATTTGCTTCAACTGCTTTTTGCCAGAGAAATGGGGAAAAGTCAGCTTTGAAATTTTTAAGAGGCAGTTGCAAAGAATTCAATTCTGATACTATCCCTGAGGTTTTCTTTGAATAATCTGTCAAAGCAGTTTTAATGGCACCGCAATTGGTGTGCCCGATAATTAACAAATAAGGTGTTTTTAAGTGAAGTACACCATAATCTACTGAGCCCTGATTATTCATTATTTGGTTGCCGATATTTCGTACCACAAAAATTTTGTTGATTGTCTCTGAGAAAAGTATCTCAAGCTGCAAACGTGAGTCCGAACACATGACCACGGTTGCTACAGGACTTTGGTTTTCTCGGTAAGCTTCAAAAGTTTTAACATTTGTTTTTTTTCTAAAATTCTGGTTTGCTTCTAAAATTTCCTGTAAGAAACTATTTCCGGCCATTTTTCCTCCTAATATCCTACTTTAGAAATATATATTTTCCTTGACAGTCTTTTTCAATTTTTGATATTTTAGATTAAAAATAACATATTTGGAGGGTGCCATGAGATATTTGTTTGTTTTTGGCTGGCTTTTTTTATTGGTTGCTATTTCACAAGCAGGTGAAGGCTTAAAGTTTCCCTCTGAGCCCATTGATGATCTAGATACTTTCATTAGAACCTATGATGCTAAACGATGCGCCGAGTGTCATGAGGACGTCTATGAACAGTGGAAAGAATCCTATCATGCGCGCTCTATGGTTTCATCTATCAAGGGAATAACCAACTTTTTCCTGGTTGGGGTCCCCAAAGAATGGGAGAAAAAACTCGACAAAGAAGAAATTATGAAATGTCTTGATTGTCATTTGCCCCAAATAAAGTACGCCACGGATCGCCTTGCGGGAGAGATAGCGGATCTCATGATAACCGCCCGCAAGGCAACTGGTGCAGAAAAGGAAAGGGCCTTGGCAAAGCTGAGTCAATTAAATGTTTCCTGTTACGGTTGCCATAATATAAAAGTAGCGGGAACCGCCCCTGGAATTACAGGCCATATTGACCCAAACGTCATATACACTGCTAATGAAGACGTAGAAGCCGATCATGAGACAGAGTACCATCCTTCTCTTAAAAGGGCGTTTTTCTGCACCCAATGCCATGGTGAATACATTGCTCCAGACGGTGAAAGCATAATGTGTAACACCCTCTCTGGCAGTTATGTCCACAACTACCTGGGACAAGGTGGAAGAAAGACTTGTCAGGATTGTCATATGCGTGCCAAAGACCGTGGCCATCGCTTCCCCGGTGGGCATGATCTTGAGATTGTAAAAGAAGGTATTGAACTGCAGGCGGAAATAACAGGTTTTCGATACGGCGTAGGGAAATGGGTACTTGCGATAAACGTTGAGGCCTTCTTAACTAACAAGGCCGGACACCGTGTCCCTGACGGCTGACTCTGGTCTGGCAAAGTGGTCCTGGAAGTGACCGCTAAGGATCTTTCTTCTGGCAAGGTTTTGTACAAAGATTCCCGCACTTACTTTGAAATTGGCTTAGACCTTGACGGCTTCATGCGCTACGGTGCCTGGCAAATCAAAGAAATAGTTGATCTAACCCTTCAGCCTCTTAAGACACAACATGAAAGATTTTTTATAACTCTTGATAAAAACGTAGAAAAAGCCGAGGTAAACGTTAACGTCTACTATTACATAAGTGGCAAAAAAGGAGATCTTATACATCAGGAAAAGAAGATCATTGTTTTTCCGGAGATGCCTTAGACAGAAAAGAAGGGGGCATGTGCCCCCTTCTTTATTTTTCATTAGTTAGTTTTTCGGCGATGAGCTCTGCAGCCCTTTCCCCTGAAAGGAGCATGCCTCCAAAGATAGGCCCCATGCGGTAAGCCCCAAAGGTAGCATTGGCCGCCATGCCAGCCACAAAGACCCCAGGGTAAACTTCGCGGGTATAATTAACTGTAAGACTTTCCGCCACCTCAGCCCACATGGATTTTTCACCCATGATTTTTCCTGTTTCAGTGTTTAGTTTGGCGCCAAGTTTTTCTTGCATAACGCGAAGAACTGCGGTCTCGTGCCCGGTGGCCTCGATAACATACTTGGAGCGTACGGCAAGGGGGTCAACGTGAAGGCCAGCTATTTCGGTGGCACTCCAATTAAGCACTAGTCCCACCACACGGTTATCTCTAACCATGACGTCCTCAACCATGATGAGGTTAAAGATTTTGGCTCCTGCCTGAAGGCATTTGGCTGCAAGCAAGCAAGCCACTTCTACCGAGTCAGCAGTGTAGTAGGTTCCGTCATCCCAGGGCTCCGTGCGCACGCCGATTTCTTTTAAAAGTCTTGCCCCTTCTTCCTGGACGACGATTTCGTTAAACATCATTCCACCGCCCCAGATGCCCCCACCAATACTCATCCGCCTTTCAAATACTGCCACCTTAAAGCCCTTGGTGGCTAACTTGTAGGCAGCCATAAGCCCAGAGGGGCCTGCACCAACCACCGCTACGTCCATCTCAAGATAGTCAGTAAGTTTTTTGAAATACCTTTCAACGATGGCTCGGCTAATTTTTATCTCATCAAGCCCCATTTTTTCCTCCTTTTCATAGTATTTTGGTAGAGTTACGTTAACATAACTAAAATTTTGAAAATCTCAAGAAAGAATTTTGACTATTTTCAAATTCAGGTCCATGGCGCGCGCTGAGTGCGTAAGCCGTCCTACTGAGATAAAATCGACCCCGCTTTTAGCAACTTCACGCACGTTTTCAAGGGTTACCCCTCCAGAGGCCTCAAGGAGGATCTCTGGCTTTAAGTTGCGGGCCACCTGGACTGCTTCTTTTAAAGTCTCATGGTCCATATTGTCAAGCAAAAGGGCTTCTGCGCCTGCTTTGATGGCTTCTTTTAATTCTTCGATGTTTCTTACTTCAATTTCTATGCGATAGACATGGGGTAAAAACTCTCGGGCTCTTTTTACAGCCTCTGCCACAGACCCACAGGCTTTGATGTGATTGTCTTTGATTAAAACCCCGTCAGAAAGACCAAAACGATGATTTCTTCCGCCACCACAAAGAACGGCATATTTTTCTAGCACACGAAAACCCGGAAGAGTCTTTCTGGTATCTACGATTTTGACTTTTAGGTCCTTGACTTTTTCCACAAACTTTCTGGTAAGGGTGGCCACGCCTGAAAGATGTTGCACAAAATTAAGGCATACTCTTTCACCTTTTAGAATAGAAGCCACTCGTCCCCTTACTTCTGCCACCACTTCGCCTTTTTTAACTTCTTCGCCGTCTTTTTTAAGGGGGACGAAAACAACTTGCGGATCTACTTCAGTCCAGACGGTTTGGACTATGGGCAAACCACAAATCACAAGGTCTTCCTTGGCACGCAAAAGACCTATGCCTTTTTCCTCTGGCGGGATTAAAGTGTCAGTGGTGACATCACCATGGCCAAGGTCTTCTTTCAAGGCCTGGCGCACCAAATCCTGATAAAGCAGAGGATGCGGGGGCGGATAGTTCATTTGGACCTCCGTCAATTTTATGACAGAAAAAAATTGACACACTTTAACCTTCAAAGGTATTTTCTTTGGGGAATTCTGCAAGTCTAAAAGGTGGGTTTATGCGTGAATCAATTCTGGTCATTGAAGATAATCCCGCAGAAGCGGAAATCGTCAAGGATTTCTTGCTGGAAAAAGGTTTTGAAGTGGAAGTAGCCCATGATGGCGAAGAAGGCATAGCAAAATTGAGTGAGTCTTTTTACGATGTCGCCATTACTGATCTTGCCATGCCCAAGCTGACCGGGCTTGAGGTCCTGGAGTATATAGTCGAGCATACGCCTGAAACCATTTGTATCATTCTTACTGGCCACGGCAGCATCAAAAGCGCGGTAGAGGCCATTAAAAAAGGTGCCTACGATTTTCTAACCAAGCCTGTTGCCCTAGATGAGCTTATGCTCACCCTTGAAAAGGCCCTTGAGACGAGGCGTCTGCGTCGAGAAAACGAATACCTGCGCCGCAAGCTCTGGCAGCAATGGGGCTACGGAGAAATCGTCGGTAAAAGCAAACCCATGCGCCAAGTATTTTCCCTTATTGAGAAAGTCGCCGACACCGAAGCAACAGTTTTGGTGCTTGGAGAATCAGGAACAGGGAAAGAACTTGTGGCAAGGGCTATTCATGCCGCAAGCAGCAGACGTGATGGGCCATTTGTGCCGGTTAATTGTGGGGCTATTCCTGAAGAACTCCTTGAGTCCGAACTTTTTGGTCATGAACGTGGCGCTTTTACCGGTGCGGTGAAAACACGTATCGGCCGCTTTGAGCTGGCCCATGGGGGTACCATCTTTCTTGATGAAATCGCTGAGATGAGCCCCAAGCTCCAGGTAAAGCTCTTGAGGGTGCTTCAGGATCATGCTTTCGAAAGGGTAGGGGGGACGCGCTCTATCAAGGTCGATATTCGGGTCATTGCCGCTACCAATAAAGATCTTGAAAAAGAAGTAAAAGAAGGTCGTTTTCGCGAAGATCTTTATTACCGTTTGAATGTCATCCCCATCAAACTCCCCCCGTTAAGGGAGCGTAAAGAAGATATTCCACTTTTGATTGACCATTTCTTGGCACGTTTTAACCGCCAGAAAAAAAGAAACATAAAAGGCATTACCAAAGAAGCCCTTTCCTGCCTTATGGGCCATAATTGGCCGGGAAACGTGCGTGAGCTTGAAAACGTAGTCGAACGCATGGTGATTCTTTCAAACGGAGAATACCTTGATTTAGAAGACGTGCCGGAATATATCCTTGAAAAGGTTCAAGGGAGTTGTTCGCCAGGTGTCCAGGATTTTGACATCCCTGAGGAAGGCATTTATTTACAACAAATGGTAGCAGAGTTTGAAAAAAATCTCATTATCAAGGCCCTTGAGAAGACGGGATGGGTTAAAAATCGCGCGGCAAAGCTTCTGCATATCAATCGTACCACCCTTATCGAAAAGATGAAAAAACAAAAAATCATGACCCCCAAAGCGAATTAGTGTCAAAATTTTGGCTAAAATTTAGTTTAGGCCTTCCGTCCTCTATGTAACCTTCAAATATAACGTCGATTTTCGAGCTACTCTTTTCAGGCACAAGCTTTGCTATCTTTAGCTCCACGATGAGTTTTTTGTTATTGGAGACCTTTGCAAAATTGGCGAGATTTGTGTTTGCAGCACAGCCGCAAGGGATCCGTTCCCATTTTTCGGATCGAAAAATAGGAAGGTATCCTAGCACAGACCTCAGGAAAAGTGTTTTGCTAGGGTCTCTATTGGTGTTTCTTACATTGGTATTTTTTACCCCTGCTTTCGCCACCGAAGGGGCAAAATGGTGGTATGAGCAGGCCAGGACCTTTTACCAAGAGGGTGACCACGACCGTGCCCTTGCCCTTCTTGAAGAACTTGAAAAACGCTTTCCCAAAGAAAGGCCCTTGGTGGCCAAGGCGCGACTCCTTGCCGCTGAAATCTATTTTGAACGAAATGATTATCAAAAAGTCCTGGATCTCTTAAGGCCATTAATAAAGGAAGCAGATCTTCCACCAAGGGCATACATCTTGCTCGCTGCAAGTGCGGAAGCCCTTGGTCTTTATGAAGATGCCCTGACTTATGTCAGGTTTCTAAAGACCAAGTTTCCGGAATGTCCGGAAATTTGTGAAGGCAACTTAATCGCGGCACGCATTTTTCTTGCCCGCAAAATTCCTGAAAAGACCAAACGTCTTGCTGATATGGTCTTTTCTTCTGACAAGTGCAAGCTTGAAGAAAAGGCAAAGGCCATTTCGATCTTGCTTAAGGCAGGGGAGTCTCCTGAAAAATTTTTGGCTTTTTTGGAAAAAAACCCTTCTGCTAAGACCAGGGCCCCTCAAATCTTAAAAACCCTTGCCCTTTACCACTTAAAACAAGGCAATATTAAAAAGGCTGAAGAAGAAATTTTTGAGTATTTAAATCTTTCTGGTCAAATAAAAGAGACCCCTTCTTTGCTTTTTAAGCTGGGCGAGGCCTATTTTTCCCGTAAAGACTACCGGGCTGCCCGGCGCATCTTTGAGCTTATTTATACTTCCTGGCCGCAGGAGCCTGAAGGCACTTACGCCAAATTCAGACTCTATCAGATGCGCTATCTCTTTGAAGAAAAAATTGGCATAAAAAGACCGGAAACCAGGAGGTTCCTTTTAAATCTCTGTCGTTTGCTTAAAAAAGATTATCCCAATGCCCCTATCACCGAAGAAGCCCATGCCTTTGAAATAAAGCTTCTTTTAGAGGACAAAAACATCGAAGCCTGTCTTAAAAGCGTCTGGGATTTCTTAAAGAAATATCCCAAATCTTCATACTTATCAGAGGTTTATCCGGTTCTTTGTCGCGCAGCTTCCCTTTGGGAGCAGGCCCTTTTGGGAGAAAAACGCTACCAGGAAATCATTACGTTTTTTGCTGAGCACAAAAATGCTTTGACAAAGGCCAGCTGTGCTATGAGTTTTTACTGGGCAGCCCAGGCCTATCTTAAGCTTGGCCTTGACACCAAAGCGCGCCTAATCCTTCTAGAAGGCTACTTCCTGCCCATCCCAGCTAATTGGAAAGCTGACTACCTTCTCAGTTTATGCGAGCTACTCCTTAAAGGCGATAAAGAGGCTAAATCCCTTTCCGGGAAGATACTTGAAAAATATGCAGAAAAAGATGAAACTGCGGGGGAAAATCCTTATTATCGTTATTTGCTTGGGCTTTATAAAGAATCACAGGGGGCTTTGGTATCAGCCATTCCTGACTTTGAATTCGCATACCAAAAAACCCAAGACCCTGAACTCAAAAAAGATATTCTTCACAAAATTCTCTATCTTTATGTCCAGGTAGGCCGCTACGAGAAGGCCCTTAACCTTTTGAAGAAAGCCCAAAAGGTTGACGCTCTTTTAGGTAAAACCCTGGCTCTTAAAACCCTTTCAGAGGAAAAATACAGTCTTTGTGCCCAGGTTCTTTCTTTTCTTCAAAAGAAATTTCCAGATGACCGGGAACTTCTTTGGATAAAAGGCCTTTTACTTGAAAGACAGGGTGAGGCTGAAACCGCCCTTGCGCTCTGGCAAAAGTTATCCCAGGAAAAAGATCTCTACGGGCGCCTTTCTTCTACCTTGGTCAAGGCGCAAGAACTGGTAGATGCGGCAAGAAGTGAGATTTACTGATGAGTAAAGAGATCCTGATACTTGATACCAAAGAAGGCGATTTAGGAGAGCTTGTTCAAAGGCTCCTTGAAAAAGGTGCCTCTTTGGCCTTTGCTCATGACAAAAAAGACGCCCTTTCTCTGATTGAGGACAGGGAGTTTTCCCTTGCCCTTGTAAACCTTGAAAATGAAACCACAGGAAGGCTCGCCATTTTAAAAGAATTATCAACCTATGATCCCCTTCTTCCGGTTATTTTGTTTACCGCAACAGTTGATCTTGAAGAAGCGGTGGCTGCGGTGAAACAAGGGGCCTTTGATTATCGGCTGCTATCTACTGATCCGGATCTCCTTTGCGAGATAGCCTTAAAAGCCGCGCGCGAAACCGATCACTCTTTTACAGAAGGGAATTTTCTTACCGCAAATAAAAGGCTTAAGGCACTTCTTACTCGCCTTAAAGAGATTGCCAAAAGCAAAGCCACTGTGCTTATTACCGGTGAGTCTGGGACAGGCAAAGAGGTTCTTGCTCGTTTTATTCATCAGGAAAGTGATCGCGCAAGAGGGCCTTTTATCGCCATAAACTGTGCGGCCCTTCCTGAGAATCTCCTGGAATCAGAGCTTTTTGGTTATGAAAAAGGTGCCTTCTCTGGAGCTTTTACCAGAAAGCTTGGCAAATTTGAGCTGGCAAACGGGGGGACCATTCTCCTTGACGAGATCACTGAGATGCCCCTTGCTCTTCAGGCCAAGTTCCTGCGCGTGCTTCAAGAAGGCGAAGTTGACCGCCTTGGCGGGGCTTATCCCGTAAAGATTGACGTGCGTGTTATCGCCACCACCAATCGTGATATAGCCGCAGAAGTTGCCAAAGGTAATTTTCGTGAAGATCTTTACTTTCGCCTTAACGTCATACCCGTTGAGCTTCCGCCTTTAAGGGAGCGCCCAGAAGATATCAAGCTTCTTGCCCAAAAATTTTGCGAAGATTTTGCCAAGAAATACAGTCGCGAAATAAAAGGTTTTGACCAGGGAGTTCTTGAAAAACTTACCCAGTACTCCTGGCCAGGAAATGTCCGTGAATTGAAAAACCTTATTGAACGCGGGGTGCTTCTGGCCAAAGGTCCCTGGATTAGGCTTGAGGACTTATTTCCGGGGAGCTTCAAACGCAATGGTAAAGAGATTCCGCTTAAACCCTTAAAAGAAGTGGAAAGGGAAATGATTATGAAGGCCCTTGCCGCAGCCAACGGGAACCGAACAAAGGCTGCGGAAATCCTTGGTATCAGTGTGCGCACCCTGCGTAACAAACTCCAGGTTTATAGAGAAGCCGGGCTTTTTTAGGAGGGGGATATGATAGGAGAAAAACTTTTTGGAAAGACCTGGCAGGTGGTAACCCAGGCCCTTAAGGTGCGCCTGGCACGCCATGATGTTATTGCGGCAAACATTGCCAATGTTGACACCCCTGGCTACCGGGCCAAAGACATTCCCTTTGAAAAGGTCATGCAGGCATATCTTAAAGGAAGCCCTCCTCTTAAGCTCACTAACCCGAGGCATATTAAGCCAGGGCTTTCGCCAGATGGTTCTTACCCACTTGAAGAAGAGAGCCCTCCTGTGGAAGGGACCCCTAATAATGTTTCCCTTGAAGCGGAGATGGCCAAACTTTCTGAAAATAACCTCATGTATCAGGCCACCATCCAGGCCCTGATGAAAGAAATAGCTCTTCTTAAAGAGGCAATTACCGAAGGAGGTAAGAGATAATGAAACTTCTTACGGCTTTGCGTTTGGCTTCAAGTGGTCTTTCGGTGCAACGCACCCGCCTTAACATCACGGCTATGAATCTTGCCAACGCAAACGTAACCCGCACGCTAACAGGTGAACCTTATCGTGCGGAAAACGTAATAGTTGAAGCAACACCTTTTGCCCAAGATCTTGAAAAAGAACTGGGAAGCCTGGCAGATAAACTTTACGCCCCAAAGGTCCTTACCATAGTGGAAGACCAAAGCCCATTTCGCGAAGTTTATGACCCCGGGCATCCTGATGCCGATGAACGTGGCATAGTGCGTTATCCAAACGTGGATGTATTCACCGAAATGGTAGAGCTTCTTTCAGCCTCAAGGGCCTATGAAGCCAATCTCTCGGTAGTTTCTACCACCAAAACTATGGCCATGAAGACTTTGGAAATTCTGAAGTAAGGAGTTCGCTATGAAGATAAACAGCCTTGGTAATCCTTATGGTCTTAACAGTTTGCCAAAGAAGCAAACCCAGGAGGCGCAAGAAAACTTTTTAAACTTACTCAAACAGGAAATAAAAACCGTTGACGCCGCACAGAAAGTGGCCGCGGAAAACTTAAAGGCCTTTGCTTCAGGGGAAAACCCTGACCTTGCCGGTCTAACTCTTTCCCTTACTAAGGCGGACCTTTCTTTTCGTTTCTTGCTTCAAGTGCGCAACAAGGTGCTTCAGGCGTACGAAGAAATTATGCGCATGCAATTATAGCTAAGGAGATAAGCGATGGCCTTTCCGGCGCCTAAAGATGTAATCACACAGCTTAGAGACTTCTGGGCAAGTCTTTCCAAAGAACAGCGCATTGCAGCCATTGGTACAGTTTTGCTGGTCACCGTAGGCTTGCTTGGGCTTATTTATTACGCCAACCGCACAGAATGGGGGCTCCTTTATCGCGGCCTTCCTGAAGAACAGGCCGCCAAAGTTATTGATTTTTTAAAGCAAGAAAAGATTCCCTATCAAGTTTCTCAGGATGGAGCCATTAAAGTCCCACGGGACAAAGTCCCCGAGGTGCGCATGGCCCTTGCTAGCCACGGGCTTTTAAGCCCTGATCTTGCCGGCTTTGAGATTTTTGACAAAAACCAGCTTGGAGCCACGGACTTTCTTGAGCGGGTAAACTACCAGCGGGCTTTAGAAGGTGAGCTGTCTCGCACGATAATGAGTCTTTCTGCGGTGGAAGCCGCAAGGGTCCATCTGGCCCTTCCCAAAGAAAGTGTTTTCATCGAGGAAGAAAAGCCGCCCAAAGCCTCTGTTTTTGTAAAGTTAAAAGAAGGAAAAAGGCTTACCCGCCGGGAAGTAGAAGGAATAGTGAACCTGGTGGCAAGCGCTGTACCAGGGCTTAGCCCGGAAAACGTAACAGTGGTTGATACTAAGGGCAAGGTGCTTTATCGCGCTGAGACCCCTGAAGAACGCCTTACTTCCGAGCAACTTGCCTACCGCAAACAACTTGAGTCTTCTTACCAGGAAAAAATCGAATCTCTTTTAGCCCAAGCCCTTGGGCCTGGACATGCTATTGCGCAGGTCTCCGTGGATGTAGACTTTACCAAAGAAGTTAGAAACGAAGAAACTTATGATCCTGAGGGCACCGCGGTAAGGAGTGAGCTAAGCGAAGAAAGCACGAAAGAAGGGGTTTCAGAGGGGGGGATCCCTGGGGTAAAGGGGGCTCTTGCCAACAAGGTAGAAGGAAATACCAAAAGTCTTTCCCAAACCCAGCGCGAGACCAAGCGCAGTATCACCAGAAATTACGAAGTAAGCAAAGTGGTGCGGCACCAGGAGTTTATGCCCGGCACGATAAGGAATATTTCTGTAGCCGTTTTGGTTGATGCTGCCGTTCTTTCTCAGGGGGCTAAAAAAGGCGAAGCCCAGGCTGCGGAAGACCAGCTTGCGCAGGTAGAAAAGCTGGTCAAGGGAGCTATTGGCTACAACCCCGACCGGGGGGACCACGTAGAAGTTACCATGCTGCCTTTCAGGGGGTTTGAGGAACTTAAGCCTGAGGCCAGCTGGCTATCTTATGCGGAACGCTTTAGCAGGCCTATTATTGAATTTCTCCTGATTGTGCTTTTCTTGCTCCTGGTGATAAGGCCGGTGCTTAAGACCTTTCTCAAGCGCCTTGAGCCTGAACCCGAGCCAGAGCCTCAGGAGGCCTTAACTGAAGAAGAAAAAGAGGCCCTGGAGGCTGAAGAGCCCACTCCGCTTCCGCAAGAGATTGCCTTAAACATCATTCATAACCAGCCTGAGCGGGCGGCAGTGCTCGTAAAACGCTGGTTAGCAGAAGAATCAGAAGAAGAAAGACAAAAAGCCTTAAAGGAGGCTGAGGCCCATGCCCGTTAAAATAGACCCTGAAAACCTAACTGGCCCTCAAAAGGCCGCTATCTTCCTGCTAACCATGGGAGAAGAGTTTACCGCTGAGGTTTACAAATATCTCTCAGAAGAGGAGATAAAACGTATTGGCGTTGAAATGGCACGCCTTGACTATATTCCTGCAGAAGCTGTTAAAAAAGTGCTTGACGAAGCTAACATGGAAAGCAGAGAGTTACTTGCTGATCTTACGGTTTCCCCTGACGACTTTCTGCAGCAGAGTTTGCTTAAGGCCTACGGTGAACGCGGAAAAGAGATATACGAAGAAATACGCCAGGAGCTTGGCCCTAAAGTTTTTGAAAAACTCCGCCGTCTTGATCCGCGCACCATTGCCAATTTCTTGAGAAACGAACACCCCCAGACTATTGCTATTATTCTGGTTCACCTTGATCCTGACAAAGCCGGCCAGGTAATAGCCCATCTCCCTGAAAATTTGCGTAGTGAAGTGGTTTACCGGGTAGCAGAGCTGGATAAAGTTGACCCTGAGATCATCCAGGAAATTAGCGCTGCCCTTGAAGAAGAATTAGAAGCGGTGGGTGGAACCTTCAGCAAAAAACTTGGCGGTGTTGAACGTGCGGCGGAAATCCTTTCTCATGTAAGCCGTGACCTTGAAGAAGAAATTCTTTCTGAAGTGGAAGAAGAAAATCCACACCTTGCCGAAGAAGTACGGAAATATCTCTTCACCTTTGAAGACCTTCTTAAGGTGGACGATACCGCTATCCAGGCCATCTTGAAAGAGATTTCCACCGAAGACCTAAAGCTTGCCTTGAAGACTGCCTCAGAAGAGCTACGTGAGAAGTTCTTGAGCAATATGAGCTCAAGGGCTGCCCAGTTGCTTAAAGAAGACCTTGAAATCATGGGCCCTGTGCGGGTAGCTGACGTAGAAGCAGCCCAGCAAAACATTATCAAAGTGGCCAAACGCCTTGAACAAGAAGGAAAAATTGTGCTGGCCGTAGGGGAGGATGAATTTGTCTAAGATAATCAAAGGCGGAAAAACCAAGGTTTTTAATTTCTTTCTCCCTGAAGAAAAAGAAGAAAATTTCAGTGCCTTTTGCGAACTTTTGCCCGAGGAAGCCTGGCAAGAAATCGAAAGAAAAAGAGCTGAACAACAAAAAAAACATGAACAGATAGATCAAGAAAATGTTTCAACCATTGAAAATAACGTATCTTCTGAAGAGATCATAACTGAAGAAGAAAATAAAAATCTCCCTGAAGAAACAGAGAGCGAGGCTGAAAGCTTTGATATTTCCCAATTAAGCATTGAAGATTTGCGTGCTCATCCGGAAGTATCCCAGCGCATTGCCCTTATTGAGCAAGAGGCCTATGAAAAAGGCTTTGCCCAGGGGCAAAAAGACGGTGAGG
>NZ_ATXH01000015.1 GCF_000421585.1 Thermodesulfatator atlanticus DSM 21156 | reverse complement strand
AGGGCCTAAGACGTTATGGCCTGGAAGGGCGGTGCGAGAGATGATGTGATAAGCAGCCTCTGGGTTTTTGATGAACTTTCTAGGTATACGCGCCATGATTAGCCTCCTTCCAAAATTTGCCTGTCCCTTTCATTTGGATCGGTTGAAAAGAAAGGGGACTTTAAAAAATTTTAACAATTTGCCTGTCCCTGTTAATTGTCTGCCCTGCAATGACAAAGAAAAAAGGTCTCATTTTGTTAAAAACCTGCTATGCTTTTTAAAGGCTCCCTGAGGAGGCGACCATGCTAAAAAAATTTGTGCTTCTTTTGGCAATTTTCTGTATAAGCGCAAGCCCTTGTCTTGCGGCAAAAGAAGCCCTGGTGCTTTCTATTCAGGAAGCCATCACACCTCTTGCAGCTTCAAAAATTAGCCTTGCCATCAAAGAAGCCGAAAGGAAAAAGGCCTCTTGCCTTATAATTGAGCTTGATACACCAGGAGGTCTTGTCAGCAGCACCCGCAAAATCGTAAAGCAAATACTTGCAGCCGAAGTCCCAGTAGTGGTTTACGTGTATCCCTCAGGGGCACGGGCAGCATCTGCTGGAACCTTCATCACCCTTGCCGCCCATGTAGCCGCTATGGCCCCTGGCACCAATATCGGCGCGGCCCATCCGGTAACCATGGGTGGTAAACAAGACAAAGAAATGATGAAAAAAGCGGCAAATGACCTGGCTGCCTTCGCCAGGTCCCTCGCCAAGCTGAGAGGAAGAAACGCTGACTGGGCGGAAAAGGCTGTGCGCGAAAGCGTTTCTGTCCCCGCAGAAGAAGCCCTTAAACTAAAAGTAATTGACGTTATCGCAGAAAATTTAAGCGACCTGTTGGCTAAAATAGATGGGCGCAAAGTTAAGCTGGCAGGGAATAAAGAAGTCACCTTGGAAACCAAAAACGCCAGGATTGTAGTGCTTAAAGAGGGCCTGCGTGACCGACTCCTGCGCTTTATCACTGACCCTAACATCGCCTACATCTTGCTCATGCTAGGCATGGCAGGTCTTTATTTTGAGCTTGCCAACCCCGGCACCGTGCTTCCCGGAGTGGTCGGGGCAATCTGCCTTATTCTTGCCTTCTATTCCATGCATATTCTACCGGTTAATTATGCCGGGCTTTTATTAATCGTGCTCTCAGGCATTCTCTTTTTCCTGGAAATCAAAATAACCAGCTACGGGCTTTTGAGTCTCGCAGGGCTTTTAAGCCTCATCTTAGGCTCCCTTATGCTTTTTGAAAAAAGCCCTGAAGGGCTTAAGCTTGCAAGGGAAGTTCTTTTCCCTGTGCTTGGGAGCATGGCCATCTTTTTCCTTGGCATAACTTATCTTGCGGCCAAAGCGGCTTTAAGCAAACCAACCACCGGAAGAGAAGGCCTTATCGGTGAGAAGGGAAAGACCCTCAGTAAAGTTGGCCCCAAAGGCGGGCAGGTGTTTGTCCACGGCGAGATCTGGCAGGCCGTAAGCGATGAAGAAATACCGCCTGAAACTGAAATTATCGTAACTGGCATAGAAGGTTTTAAGCTAAAGGTTAAAAAACTTTGATTATGGGTGTTTGTGGCCACTGTGGAAAAAGCGCCCCTACTATCTCTCAAAAAATCGGCTTTTGTGCTTCCTGCCTGCGCAAATACTGGGAAGAACTAAAAGAAGAGATACAAAAGATTCACGCGGCCACAAGAAAAGCTTTTGGTCTGCCTGAAGAGCCACCCAAAGCTAAAGAGGGCGTGCCCTGCAACTTGTGTTTTCATCGCTGCCGCATTCCCGAAGGGGCCTTTGGTTATTGTGGCGTTTGGCAAAATCAGGCTGGCCGCTTAAAAGGCCCAGGCCCAAAAGCTGCCCAGGTATCCTGGTATCTTGACCCCTTACCTACCAATTGCGTGGCTGATTTTGTTTGCCCTGGAGGCACCGGGGCGGGATACCCTGATTTTGCCTATGTGCCAGGGCCTGAAAGGGGCTATGCCAATCTTGCGGTTTTTTACGAGGCCTGCAATTTTAACTGCCTTTATTGCCAGAACTGGCACTTTAAAACCCGCAGCCTCAAACAACCGCCTATTCCTACAGAGAGAATGCTTGCCGACGTAAAAGACCACGTAAGCTGCATTTGTTATTTTGGGGGAGACCCAGGGCCGCGGGCCCCGCACGCTCTTTCCTTTGCCAAGGCTGCAAGAGCACAAAAAACTGGAAAAATTCTTCGCATCTGCTGGGAAACAAACGGCGCCGAAAATCCCCGCATTGCCCAGGCCATGATGCGTCTTTCCCTTGTCTCAGGAGGCTGTATCAAAATCGACCTCAAAGCCTACAGCCAACCCATTCATGAGAGCCTTTGCGGTGTGGGCAACGAACAGACACTTGCCAATTTCCGCATGCTAGCAAAGCTTGCAACTGCACGCCCAAATCCACCGGCCCTGGTGGCCTCGACACTTCTTGTGCCTGGCTATGTGGATGAAGAAGAACTAGAAGCCCTTGCCAGTTTTATCTCTTCGCTTTCGCCAGAGATCCCCTGGTCACTCCTTGCTTTTTATCCGACGTTTTATCTTGATGATCTTCCCTGCACCTCGCGACGCCATGCCCAAATGGCCCTAAGTATTGCCCAAAGCCACGGCCTTAAACACGTAAACCTTGGCAACCGGCATCTCCTTTCAGATGCTTATTAGCTTTTTACCTTCCGAGCGTCCTGCTTTTTTGAATCAAAGGGAGACCTTCCCTGTCTTGTCATCGCGTGAGCGTCCCTGCCCCGTCATTGCGAGCGAACAAAGTGCGAAGCAATCTCAGGGAGCAAACAAGGCAATCATGTGAGATTGCTTCGGAACTTTTCCCAAAAAACATACATTTGAGCTTTGCAAGACACCTGGGATCCGTTCCCATTTTTTGGAACGAAAAATAGGAACGGATCCTGAAATGGGCCTTAAGAGAAGGTATTTTGCAAAGGTCTCACATTTTTGTAAAAACCCTCCAGGGCAGCATCACATTTTTGTAAAAATTTTGAAATTTTTGTCTGTTTTTTAAGGAAAAGGCCTTGGCCTCTTTTTTGCTTTGCAGACAAGCCCAAATTTTAAAGCAGGAGGGGTAAAGTGATAAATGCCGCTGACACCGCTTTTTTGCTTGTAGCTGCAGCCTTGGTCCTTTTAATGACTCCCGCCCTTAGTGTTTTCTACGGCGGACTTGTGCGCCGCAAAAACGTCCTTGGTACCATCATGCAAAGCCTTATCTGTATTTTCCTCATCACGCTTGTTTGGATTTATCTGGGTTATTCTTTAGCCTTTGGGCCGGATATCATGGGCATTATCGGAAGCCTTAAGTACGCTGCCTTGCGCGGTGTAGGCCAAGCACCAAGTCCTGATTATGCACCAACTGTTCCACACATTGTTTTTATGATTTATCAGTGCATGTTTGCCATTATAACCCCTGCCCTTATCACCGGTGCCTTTGCAGAAAGGATGCGCTTTAGAACTTTTGTGGTCTTTGCGGTGCTCTGGTCTTTATTGGTTTACAGCCCAGTTTGTCACTGGATCTGGGGCGGTGGCTGGCTTGCCAAGCTTGGAGTACTTGATTTTGCAGGCGGACTAGTAGTGCACCTCACCTGTGGGATTGCAGCTCTGGTGGGAGCCATAGTCGTGGGCCCAAGACGTGGGTTTAGGCGCGAGGCCTTCATGCCCCACAACCTTCCCCTAACGGTAATTGGCACAGGACTTCTCTGGTTTGGTTGGTTTGGGTTCAATGGTGGCTCAGCCCTTGCGGTAAACGGCATTGCCGCCCAGGCCTTTATCAATACGCACATTGCCGGGGCCATGGGACTTGGAAGCTGGATACTCCTAGAATGGATACATCAGGGAAAACCAACAACCCTTGGCGCTTGTAGTGGCGCTATCGCAGGCCTTGCCACCATCACCCCGGCAGCAGGTTTTGTAGGCGCAAACAGCGCCGTGCTCATCGGGCTGCTAGCTGGTGCTATTTGCTACTGTGCCGTGCTCCTCAAGAACAAACTCGGTTACGACGATAGCCTTGATGTAGTTGGTATCCACGGAGTGGGTGGGTTGCTCGGAACTTTTTGCCTGGGGCTTTTGGCAAGCAAGGCCATTAACCCTGACGGAGCAAACGGTCTTCTCTTTGGCGGAAGCTCTTTCTTGGTGAGTCAGCTTATCGGGATCTTGGCCGTGGGAGTTTACACTTTTGTCATGACCTTTGTTATCTTCAAGGTCGTTTCCGTACTCGGCTTAAGGATTGAACCTGAAGAAGAAGTCGCCGGACTTGATGTTACTGAACATAGCGAAACCGCCTATAACATCTAGCCTTAAAGGGCAGGCAATACCCCTTTTGCCTGCCATTTTCTTTTGCAGTACATTTCCCTTTGATGTGGCCAGAAGTCAAAAATCTCTTTGTCTCAGAAGAAGTAAAAGATCATCCCTATACCCGGGAAATCATTGCCAGGCTTGGTATAAAGCCGGCAATCATCCCCGAAGGGCAAAAACCCGCTAAGCCCCTGGCTCCTTGGCCAGAGATCCTTTCCTGGGGAAAAAAGACCCTTTTCCTTACCCACTTTAAAGGACGCTTTTTTCGCCCCTGCCCGGGGACAAAGTCCTATCTTTGCTGCGGGTACCGAATTTTTCACATAGGGCAAGGGTGCCCCCTTGATTGCACTTATTGCATTCTTCAAGCTTACTTCAACGAACCCTGGCTTACCTTTTTTGTGAATGTGCTTGAAGACGGCTTAAAAGAACTAGAAGAAGCCTTTGTTAAGCGTGAGTTTTCCCGTATTGGCACCGGAGAATTTACCGATAGCATGGCCCTTGAACCCATAACTTCTCTTAATCCCAAATTAGTCACCTTTTTTGCCGCACGGGATAAGGCCGTGCTTGAACTCAAAACCAAAACCGTGCTAATTGATGACTTAGCAGGTCTTAAACACCGGAGACGCACGATTATCGCCTGGTCTTTAAACGCCAAAAGCATTGCCCGAAACGAAGAAAAAGGCGCTCCAAGCATTGACGAAAGGCTCCTGGCCGCAAAAAAAGTTTCATCTTGGGGCTACCCTGTAGCTTTTCACTTTGATCCTTTAATCCGCTTCCCTGGGTGGCAGGACGAATACCGCGAAGTGATAGAAAAGCTCTTTGCCCATGTGCCCTACGAAAACATCGCCTGGATAAGCCTTGGTAGTCTTCGTTTCATGCCCCAGCTTAAAGAAATAGCCTACGGGCGCTTTAAAGAGACGGCCATTTTTAGTGACGAGTTTATCACCGGCCTTGATGGAAAAAAGCGCTACTTTCGCCCACTAAGGGTAGAGCTTTATCGTTTCCTTTATCAGGAGATAAAAAAACATGCCCAAGAGGTGTGTGTTTATCTTTGCATGGAAAGCCCTGAGGTATGGCAAGAGGCCTTTGGCTTCACTCCACATGCTCACGGCGGGCTCCACAAAATGTTAGACAAGGCGGCTAAACGCGTATGTGGTTTTTAGCTATTTTTCTCTTGCTTACGTTAGTTTTGCCGGGCTTTGCCCAAAAAAAGCCGTCACAGTTTACCTGTGTTTCCTGCCACCCGTATGAGCTGGACGAAAAGCATAAGCTCCCCTGCACCCGTTGCCACCAAGGAAAAAGCCCTGCCCAAAATCAAAAAGAAGCCCACCAGGGCCTTATCAGGCATCCTGCTTCTCCTGAGAACTATCAAAAAACCTGCGGGACCTGCCACCCAAAGGAAATAAAAAAACTTTCCCAAAGCCCCCACCTGACCCTAAAAAACATGATAAATGGCGTGCTTACGGCCTTTGGACTTAAACCCGTTTCATCCATTGCAGAACTTCCTTCCCCTCAAAAAATCAAAACCAAAGAAGACCTGGTGATAGACCTTTTGCGTCGCAGATGTCTGAGGTGCCATCTTTACTACCAGGGCGATGATTATGAAGAAACCAAAAGAGGCCTGGGATGTGCCGCCTGTCATCTTTATTTTGCCCAAGGGGAAATGAAAACACACGAATTTTTAAAAACCCCGCCTGATAGGCTTTGCCTTCACTGTCATTATGGAAACAAAGTGGGCTTTGATTATTACGGCATGTTTGAGCACGACTACCCTTACCAGTTTCGCAGCCCTTTGATTGACGGCGAACTGCCGCCAAGGCCCTGGGGGGTTGAGTTTCACGAGATGAGTAAAGACGTGCACCTGAAAAACGGCATGCCTTGCATGGCTTGCCATACCGGTGAAGAACTGATGGCTGGAGGAAAAAGACCAAGTTGTCTTTCCTGCCACAAGCTTTCTGAAAAAGACTACTACCATCGGCAGGAAGTCCTTGCCAAAGCACGCTGCAGTGCCTGCCACGCGCGCTTTTCTTTCCAGGACAAGGACACCTACCTTATGCTTCAGGAAGACCCCGACTGGGATGACTGGATTGAATTTTACGTGCAAGGCTCATCAGAAATAGAAAAACTCATCGCCACCTATTACCTCAAAGGCGAAGCCAAAGCCCTGATGCTTGACAAAATCTCAAGTAAACTGCGGCCAGGGGTATGGTTTAAGGGCTTTGATAGCAGGCGCTTTGAGGAAATCCCCCTTGGGTTTGATGAAAACGGCAAGGTCTCGGTAATGCGTCCTGTTCTTGATCTTCATCTAAGCTACGTGGATGCCTATGACGAAGTGGTTTTTGACGATCTAACCCCGGATAAAACGAAAGTTTACCGGGCGTATAGCCCGCACACCATTGGTAGGGCCGATTATTTCCGCACCCAAAAAGTCTTAAAGATGATCTATGAAAACCGCTATCCTAAACCCAAAGGGCACCGCTAAGCTCCTCTCAGGGAAGCTCTGGCTCTTAAAGAAAAACTTCGCAAGGCTTCCTGACTTTGAGCCAGGAGAGATTGGCAAAATCGTGAGCGAAGAAGGCCTTTTCCTGGCAAAGGCGTACTTCAACCCGAAGAGCCGCATTTTGGCGCGTGTGCTCACCCGCGCAGACGAAGAAATTGACACGCGTTTCTTTGTGGCCCGTTTTAAAAAGGCCCTTTGCAGGCGGAAAGAGTTTTTCCGCGGAGAGACTTGTTTTCGGCTGATACACGGAGAAGGGGATCTTCTCCCCGGGCTTACCATCGATATTTTTGATAAAGTTGCCGTGCTCCAGCTTGCCACCCAGGGCATGGAAAGGCTCAAAAACTTTATACTGCCGGCGCTAAAGGAGACCTTGCCTGTAGCCGGCCTGGTGCTTAGGTGTGATCTTCCGGTACGCAAGGAAGAAGGCCTTGAGCTTTACGTAGCCCACGAAGGCAGCGTAGCGCCTTTTTGGGTAAAAATAGACGGGCTATATTTTCTCATTGACCCGCTTTCTGGGCAGAAAACCGGCTTTTTCCTTGACCAGCGCCTGAACAGGCGCAAAATCTCAGGCTTTACTCCTGACAAGATGGTCTTTGATCTTTTCTGTTATAACGGAGCCTTTGCCCTTTATGCTGCTAGCTCCGGGGCTAAAAAGGTTCTTGCAGTTGACCGCTCGAAAAAGGCCCTTGAGCTTGCAGAGGAAAACGCCCGCAAAAACAGGCTCCTTGACCGGATTACTTTTATCCAGGACGACGTGGAAAACTTTTTGCGCTATGCACCTGAGGCCGAGGTAGCTATTCTTGACCCCCCGGCCATTATCAAGCACGAAAAGGCCAAAAAGGCTGGACTTAAACGCTACGAAGCCTTAAACGTTAGGACCATTAAAAAGCTTGGCCGCGAAGGAGTTTTTCTATCTTGCTCGTGTTCGCAATTTTTAAGCCTTGAAGAACTCCTCACCATTACCCAAAGAGCTGCCCAGAAAAATAACCGTGCGGCCTTTCTCTTTGAGATCGGGCTTCAAGCCCCTGACCATCCGGTTTATCTTCCCATGCGCGAAACTCTTTACCTCAAGGCCGTATTCTTAAGGATTGAGGCTTGAAAAAAACTTTTCTCAAAGTTGGCTATCAGGATACGTTCTCAGTTGTCGAAACAAAAAGTTTTTGATCTTAAAACTATGTTATATTTTTTCCGAGACCTTTGCGAAATTGCCGAGATCAGTATTGCAAGTAAAAACATGGGATCCGTTCCTATTTTTCGGCAAAAAAAGTACTTTGCAAAGGTCTCTTTTTTTCCATAAAAGCTATGCAAAAGAAAATAAAAGCGCTTAACAAAATCAAAGACCTTGAAACACGCCTTATTGCCACGCTTCAAGGCATCCCAGAAATTGGGGCTGCCATTCTTTTCGGCTCTATACTGAAAGCGCCTGAGCTTGCTCGTGACGTAGACATTCTTTTAGTTCTCGCCCCAAAGGCAGATGTTGACGAAGTTCTTACAAAAACAGAACAAGCGCTAATAGAGGCTTTTCCTGAAGTATCAGTAGAAAAGTTCGATCTTGTTCCCTTTCTCCCTGGGCCGGTTGACCCCTATATCATCCTTGAGGCCACAAGACAAGGCAAAATCCTTTTTAATCGAAACAATGCCTATCAGAAAGCCCTTGAACGGTTATCACGATATTTTACTCTTAACGAAATAGTACTCAAACCCCAAGAAAGAGAACTTTATGGAATTGAACCGTAGATACCTAATTGGACATAATAAGCGAATTCCAAAAATTCCTGACTCTGATGGAACGTTTTATAACTTCTTCAAGAAACTAAAAAGAGAGTAGCGCTATGAAAAATAAAGAAGTGGCAGAGATATTTCGCAAAGTGGCCGCGCTTCTTGAAATAAAAGGCGACAATCCCTACCGCATCCGGGCTTACCAACGCGCCGCCCAAAACATCGAAGCCTTAACCGTAGATGTAGAAGAGCTTGCTGCTAAAGGTAAGCTTGAACGCATTCCGGGCATTGGTAAAGACCTTGCCCAAAAAATAAAAGAAATCCTTGAAACCGGCACACTTCAAAAATACGAAGAATTAAAGCGTGAAATCCCTCCAGAACTTCTAAAATTTTTAGAAATCCCGGGCTTTGGCCCGAAAAAAGCCAAAATCGTCTATGAAACGCTAGGCATAAAAACCATTGAAGAACTAGAACGGGCCTGCCTTGAACATCGGCTGGCACGCCTTCCTGGTTTTGGACCCAAGACCGAACAAAACATTTTAAAAGGAATCAAGCTCCTAAAACAAAAACGCGGGAGACTTCCCCTTGGGCTGGTGCTCCCCTGGGCCGAAGAAATAGTTGCCCTCCTCAAGAAAAAAAGCCCGGTTGAACGCATTGATATTGCAGGGAGCATCCGCCGCCGCCGGGAAACCGTTAAAGACATAGATATTCTGGTAACAGCCAAAGACCATCTCAAAGTAATGGATATGTTTGTGTCTCTTCCCATGGTGGACGAAGTGATTGCCAAGGGAGAGACCAAGACCAGTGTGCGCCTAAGCCAGGGGATTCAGGTTGATCTAAGAGTGGTTGATCCAGAATGCTATGGTGCGGCCCTTGCCTATTTCACAGGCTCAAAGGCCCATAACATCCGCATCCGCGAGCTAGGCGTTCAGCGTGGTCTAAAAATAAACGAATACGGCATATTTCGTGGGCAGGAACGCATTGGTGGCAAGGAAGAAGACGAAGTCTTTGCCGCGGTGGGGCTTCCCTGGATTCCCCCCGAGCTTCGTGAAGATCGCGGCGAGATCGAAGCCGCCCTTGAGGGAAAGCTCCCTAAACTTGTAGGGTATGACGAAATCCTTGGTGACTCCCACGTGCACTCCAAGTTCAGCGATGGAAGCTCCACTATCGAGGAAATTGCGGCCTACGCACGCAGGATTGGGCTTAAGTGGGTGGGGATATGTGACCATTCGCAAGGATTAAAGGTTGCCGGCGGTGTGCCGATGGAAAAAATAATAGAAAAGAAAAAAGCCATCGAAGCCTTTAATAAGCGCTCAAAAGATGTCAAACTTCTCTGTGGCACAGAAGTTGACATCTTGGGAGACGGAAGTCTTGATTATCCAGACGAAATTCTTAAGGAATTTGACCTGGTGATAGCCTCTATTCACAGCGGATTCAAACAAAGTGAAGAAAATTTAACCAGCCGTATTGTCGCGGCCATGAAAAATCCCTTTGTGCACTGTATAGGGCATCCTAGTGGCCGCTTACTAGGAGAACGAGAGCCCTACCCCCTGGACCTCGATAAAATCATCCAGGTTGCCAAAGAAACCCATACCGCCCTTGAAATAAACGCTTACTACAAAAGGCTTGATTTAAACGACGTTGGCGTGCGGGCTGCTAAAGAAGCAGGAGTTAAGCTTCTCATTGGAAGCGATGCCCATATCCTTGATCAAATGAACTTCTTACACCTGGGGGTGGCCACGGCAAGGCGTGGCTGGTGCGAAAAAAAAGACATTTTAAATACCCTTGATTACAAGGGCCTCAAAAAACACCTACAGGAAATCACCTCATGGAAACTAAAGCAAAAGGCCTAGCCCTTCCCAAGGAACTCCTTGCCGGCCTTTTCGTTTTTGCGGCCTCTCTTATCTATCTCTACTTTCCCGTGTTAAAAGGCCTTGTTTACGACTGGTGGCACGATGAAAACTACTCCCACGGTTTTCTTTTGGTGGCCTTTTCTGGCTATCTTATCTGGATAAAACGCGAAGAACTTGCCCAGACTGAAATCAAAACGAGCCTGTGGGGGGTAGGCGTTATTTTGGCCGGGCTTTTTCTCTTTTTGCTTGGCTGGGTGGCAGGCGAACAGTTTACCCAGCGTGTTTCTTTTCTTGTGGTGCTTTACGGAGGGCTCATCTTTTTGCTTGGCTGGCCCCTTGCCAAAAAACTTACCTTCCCGGTGTGGCTAAACATCCTGGCCATACCCATCCCCTACGTAATTTACAATGCGCTGACTTTTCCCCTGAAGCTTTTTGCCTCGAAAATCGCCACCGAGGCCCTTCAATTCTTTGGCTTTTCGGTTTATCGCGATGGTAACATCATCATCTTGCCCAACATGGTGCTTGAGGTGGTGGATGCCTGTAGCGGCATTCGCTCCCTTATCTCACTTCTTGCGGTGTGTAGCATCCTGGCCTACTTCATCCCCAAAAACCTCTACCGGGTTATCCTTGTTTTGTCGGCTATACCCATTGCCATCGGGGTAAATGTCTTGCGTGTTTTTGTAACGGGCATCCTCTCGTATAAGATCGGTCCCAAGGCGGCCCAGGGTTTTTTTCACACTTTTTCAGGGCTTTTGGTGTTCATGCTTTCTATTTTTTTGGTTTTTTTGGTGCATAGGATGGTGTCTAAACGATGCTAAAAAGGGCCATTTTCTTAGCCGTAGTTTTTGTTCTTTTTTCTTTTGTTTTAAGGGCTGTTAGCACCCAGCATCCGGTCCCCATCAAGAAAGACCTTATCTTCTTTCCAAGAGAGATCGCGGGCTTTAAAGCCGTACGGGACAACCAAATGCCTGAAAAGATCGTAAAGGTGCTGGGGGTTGATAACTACCTGATGAGGGATTACTGCAACAATCACCTTTGCATTGGGCTTTATATTGGTTTTTTCGAACAGCAGCAGGAAGGCGCCATGATCCATTCTCCCAAACATTGCATGCCCGGCGGGGGCTGGCTCCCAATCTCAGATAGTATTATCGAAATCAACACCCCCAAGGGTAAACTAAAATTAAACCGCTACGTACTCCAAAAAGAAGACGAAAAACTCCTTGTCTATTACTGGTACCAGGGGCGAGGGCGCAAGCTGGCCAGCGAATTTGAAGACCGACTTTATCTCCTTCTTGACCGCTTGCTAAAAAGGCGCTCAGACGGAGCCCTGGTGCGTCTCACGGTGCCTCTTAAAAATGGCTCTGAAAAAGAATTAAAAGAATTCACCAGGGCCCTTGTGCCTATTCTTGATGAATTTCTCCCATCTTAGGGCCAGTTAATAAGCATGGCCTTGGCAACTTCTTTGGCATTTTCTTCTCCTGCCAGAAGCTCAAGGAGTTTGAAAGCAAAGGCAATGGCGGTGCCAGGCCCTTGGCTGGTGATGATGTTTTCATCCACCACCACTGGTGCGTCGATAGGAGTAGCGTCTTTTAATTCAGACTTAAGCGAGGGATAAATCGTGGCCTGCCTGCCTTTTAGCAAACCAAAGGCTGCAAGGGCCCCTGGCGCCGCACAAATCGCTGCACACTTTTTGCCCTTTTCCTGCATCTTGGTAAGAAGCTCCTTTACCCGGGGGTCTTTTTTCAGGTTCTCTACCCCAGGAAGCCCGCCGGGCAAAATCACGAGCTCAAGCTCTTCGGGGTTAAGTTTGTCAACCGTGGTGTCCGGGACGATTTTCACGTTTCTGGCACTGGGAATGGGCGCGTCTTCAAGACCGGCAATGATAAGATCAACACCCCCACGCCTTAAAACGTCGATAACGGTAACAGCCTCAAGCTCTTCGTAGCCCGGGGCAAGCAAAATTGCTACCTTTGCCATATTCTCCTCCTGGTTGGGTTTTATTACCGGGAACATTTTATTACTGCTCCCCGGGATCCGCTCCCATTTTTCCTTCCGAAAATAAACCGGTTGCTTAACAACGTCGGGTTTTTAATGTCCCCATTACTAATTTCCCAACTCATCATAAAGTTTTTTTAGCAGTTTAAGGTCTTCAAAGGCCTTTCTCTTGTTAACAGGAAAACGTAGCAAAAAAGCAGGATGATAAGTTACCACCACTTTTATGCCGTCAACTTCATGAATCTTCCCCCTAAGCTCAGCAAGGGGGCTTTGGGTAGCAAGGACGGTTTGCGCTGCAATTAGCCCTAAAGTACAAATAATGGCAGGCCTTATGAGTTTGATTTGTTTGGTGAGATAAGGAAGGCAGGCTTCGATTTCATCTGGTTCCGGGTTACGGTTTCCCGGAGGGCGGCATTTTACCACGTTGGTGATATAGACCTCGCTTCTTTTGATGTCTATAGCAGCAAGCATTTGGTCAAGAAGTTTGCCAGCCCTACCCACAAAGGGTTTGCCCTCAAGGTCTTCGTCCCTGCCGGGGGCTTCACCTACAAACATAAGCCTTGCGTTTTCAGGGCCATCTCCCAGGACGATGTTATTCCGCATGCGGCTTAACTTGCAGCGCTTGCAATCTTTTATCTCTACGTAAATGTCATCAAGGGATTTAGGCGGTGGAGTGAGGTCAAGTTCAAGGAAACGCTTGATATTTTTGGTTTTTGGCAAGGCATTTACCCCCAAGATTCTAAGAAAATGAAGATAGCTTTCAAGTTCATCCCAAAAGTTCGTCATCAGGTTTCAACTTTTAACCAGAAGCACTTTTTCCGCAAGGTGAATTTAGCTTTTCTTGGCAAAAAGCCCGCGGAGTTTTTCAAGGAGCACGTAAAAAAGTGGTACGTAAACCAGGGTTAAGACCGTGCCTACCAAAAGCCCGCCAATGGCCACTACCGCCAGAGGCGAAAGCCGCTCAAGCCCGATGGCCCTCTCCATGGCAATGGGAAGCATGCCTGCCATGGTAGAAAGGGCCGTCATGAGAATGGGGCGCGTCCTGGCGCGGATGGCCCCTTCTATGGCCTGGTAAATGTTTTGCCCGGCCTTGC
The DNA here is from genome assembly GCF_000421585.1 of Thermodesulfatator atlanticus DSM 21156. Lineage (NCBI taxonomy): Bacteria > Pseudomonadati > Thermodesulfobacteriota > Thermodesulfobacteria > Thermodesulfobacteriales > Thermodesulfatatoraceae > Thermodesulfatator > Thermodesulfatator atlanticus. The sequence goes on along the minus strand of NZ_ATXH01000015.1, from coordinate 42,302 downwards.
GGGCCCGTTCGATAAAATCAAGCAAAAGGATAGAATTGTTCACCACCACCCCTGAGAGAAGAATCATGCCCATGGAGGCAGGCATGCAAAAGTGTCTGCCCACTATAAGAAGCCCCCAGATGGCGCCGATAAGGGCAAGCGGTATGGCTACCATAATGGTCAGCGGGTGTCTGAAAGACCGAAAAGTCGGTACCAGCGAAAAATAAAGCAGGATAAGCGAGAGGATAAGGGCGTTTTTCAAGCGCCCAAAGGACTCCTTCATGGGCTTTATCTCGCCTTCCTGGGATATTTTGACCCCTTCCGGGATGGCAAGGCCTTTAAGGGATTTTTCCACCCCTGCCATAATGTGGCTAATGGCGGCCTTGCGGCGGTACCCCAGGACATCGATAACGGGATTTAAATCCTGGCGCACAATTACGCTTCGCACAAAGTCTTCTTTTACGTGGGCCACTTCCCTTAAAGGCACAGGCCCTTTGGGCGAAGGGATAAGATAGTCCAGGAGGTCTTTTAGTAAGGCGCGCTCATAAGGGGCAAAACGCACGGTGATGGCGTAAGGGTGTTCTTCAGGGATGCGCCAGAGCGAGGCCTTACTTCCGGCAAAGGCCGCAGAAAGCTCCCGGGCTACCACCGCAGGAGTTAGCCCCCATCTGGCAAGCTTTTCGTGATCAAGAAAGAGATGAAATTCTTCCCGGTCAAAATCCCAGGTATGAGAGACACTGGCAAGCCCGCGCACGTGGTAAAGGCGGTTTTCGATTTCTAAGGCAAGCTGATGAATGAGCCGTGGGTCTTTGCCAGAGACCATTACGTCCACCGGGGCGGCGATAGAAGAAAGGGGCGTGGCCCCAAACTCAAAGACATGAAGGGTCTTGATCCCGGGGATCTTCAAAAACTTGGCATAGATTTCGTCTTCCATTTGCCAGATAGTCTTTTTACGGTGAAAGCGGTCCACAAAATGCACGGTGATCACTCCCTGCCGGGGGGTACGGTCAGCCCCAAAGCTTATCACCCCGGGCTCAGAGCCCATGACTGTGGCCATGCGGATAAACCCTTCGGTCTTTAAGAGCTCTTTTTCCATGCGGGAAATAATGCTTTCAGCTGCTTCCACCGGAGTGTTGGGGCTAAGCTCAAAGGAGACTTTCATGATGCCGGTGTCCATGGGAGGCATGAGGTCGCGGCCGGCAAGGGGCATGATTTTTTTTGCACTAAAGGCAAGGAGCATGATGGCCGGCATAATGAGCAGCACTTTATAGCGTACGCCAAACCGAAAAAGGGCCACGTAAAAGTTGCGTAAATACTCCAAAAAGCCATCGCTTAAGCGAAAAAGGACCTTTTCCACCCGCGAATTGCTCTTGCTCCTTAGCACGTAGGGCGCAAGAAGGGGAATAATGGTGACCGAGACCACGTAGGAAGCCGAAAGAGCCATGGTGAGCACTACGGCAAGCTCGCGCAGGATCTTTTCCACGTATCCACCCACAAACATGATAGGAATTAACACAAGGATCGTGGTAAAGGTGCCTGAGAGATCAGCAAGCATGATCTCTTGCGTGCCTGAAATAGCTGCCTCTTTGGGAGAAAGCCCTTTTTCGCGCAGGTGGCGTTCGATATTTTCCGCCACCACAATGGAATCATCTACCAGCAGACCAACTGCCAGAATGACCGCCGTCATGGTGACGATGTTTAGCTCCATGTGAAAGAGCTTCATGAGGAAAAAGGTAAGAAAGTAGGTGACCGGGATGGAAACCGCTGCCAGCAAAGTAGCCCGCACCCTGGCCATGAGCAGAAAGATCACCGCCACCGTGAGGATGATGGCGTCTCTTAAGGCCCCGATGAGGTTTGAGACCGAGGTCTTGATTATGTTTTCCTGGGTATCCACAATGGCAAAGGAAAGCTCAGGATACCTGCTGGTAAGTTTTTGCAGGGCTTCCTTGGCGGCCCTGATGGTTTGCATGACATTTCCGTTTTCCGGCCTAAGGATGTTAAGGGCAATGGCGGGTTTTCCGTTGCCGTGAAAAAGGCTTTGTGGGTCTTTGCTCCCCACGGTGATACGGGCAAGGTCTCCCAGACGCAAAGTGGTTCCATGGTAGGGGATGGTTATCTGGGAGAGCTTTTCTGGCTCAACGATCTCCCCGGGGATCTTGATAAAGATTTCGTGTTTGCTGGTGCGCACGATGCCGGCGGGAAAGTTATTGTTCTGGGAGGCAAGGGCCGCCACGATATCTGCAAGACTCAATTTGTAGCGTGCAAGGGCATCGCGGTCTATTTCAAGGCGCACTTCTGGGGTGTGCCCGCCAAAGACCTCTGCATCCCCGATGTCAGGGATGTTTAAAAAATAAGGCTTTAAGTATTCTTCAGCCAGACGCCGCACTTCCATCAGGCTTAAGTTTGAGCCCTCCCTAGGGCGAACGGCAATGGTCATGACGGGGTTGGTGGCATCACTTATCTTAAAGATCCGCGGCGGGGAAGTGCCTTTGGGTAAAGCCCCGGAGATGCGGTCTAAGGCCTGGGAGACATCTACCTGGGCGGCAGAAAGCCCTTTTTCATATTCAAACTCCGTGGAAAAAACCGCTACCCCGTCACGCGAGACCGAACGCACCTTGCGCACCAGGGAAAGGGTAGCCAGTTCTTTTTCCACGGGAAGGGCCACCTGGCGCTCAACGTCTTTGGCCGAAGCCCCGGGATACTCAATCACCACCACAATGGTGGGATAATTGGCATCCGGAAAAAGATTAAGCGGAAGCTCCCGAAAACTTTTAATCCCGAGCACCACTCCCAAGATGAGCAGCGCAAGGATTAAGTGCGGAAACTTAAGATAGCGTTCCACAAAACCCATGGCTTATAGCGGCGGGGCAATGGTAACTAGGATGCGCATGTTAGTCTTGGCCCGCATACCATGAGGCTCATCAATGCGGCAGATAAATATGTCGCCGGCCTTGGCTGGCGTTGCTGCTTCCTCGCCCCCAAGGAACTCGCCCTCGCCTTCAAGCACCAGGATGCTTAATTCACCTTCTACAGGATGCGAGTGCACCGGAAATACTTCGCCTGCTTTGATGTTGAAGTTGATAATGCGAAAATAGGCGGAGTCGTGTACCAAAAACTTGTTTAAATCCCTTTCGAAAATGTTTGTCTCGTTTAAATCAAATACTTTCATTGGTCTTACCTCCTTTGGCCATGATTACTTTTTGGCCGGGCTTAAGCCTTAAAAGAAGCCCAGGGTCTCCCACTACCACGGGCATGTTTTCGCCAAGCTTCCCGGTGACCAGGGCCTTATCTTTGCCTATGGCAAGCACCGTTACCGGAAAGAATACAAGCTTATCTTCCTTAACCACGAAAAGGCCTTTGGTTTTGCCTGGCACAAGCGCGTTAAGGGGCACGAGGAAGCCTTTTCTTTCGGAAAATACCAAGTTTGTCCCGATTTGGGCCCCTGAGGGAAGGCCAAAGGGCCGCCTGGGTGTTCGTATTTCTACCAGGGCCAGGGCATTCGGCCCGACCGCTGGATAGACCTTATAGACCTGGCAGGTCTTTTGCTGGCTGCCGAAAATCAGATAGGCCTTAGCTTTCGAGGGCAACGAAGCAGCCTTTTCCTGAGGAATTTTAACGAGGATTTTGTAGCCTTTTGCGGGATTTTCTATGGTGAGAAGTGGTGCCCCTGGCATGGCCAAATCCCCGGGGTTTTTAAAGCGCTTGGTCACCACACCGTTAAAAGGAGCCTTTATCAAGGCATAGGAGAGGTCTTTTTCCGTGGCGCTTATTTCTTGTTTGAGCTGTTTTACCCGGGCAAGAGCGTTTGCCAACGCACTTTTGGAAAGCTCAAAGGCCTCTTGGGAGATGGCCTCGTGTTTAAGAAGGACCTTGTTGCGCTCAAAAATACTTTTTCGGGTGAGGTATTCGGTTTGGGCCGCAGAAAGAGCAGCTTTCAGCGATGCAAGCTTGGTATAAAGGGCCTTGGCTTCTATTTCCACCAGTAGCTCGCCCTCTTTCACCTCATCGCCTTCGTATTTGGTAACGCGCAGAATGTATCCAGAAAGCCTGGTTGAGAGATTTGCTTCTTCCACGGGAAGGATGGTGCCCAGGTAGTGTTCAGAGATCTCAAGGGTCCCGTAATGCACCAGGGCTGTTTTTACCGGAAGGGGTGCTTTTTGGGGAGTAGGGGCCTTTTTTAAGACCTCTTTTTTGCTTTTTACCAGGCGGATAGCCCCAAAAACCAAAAGGGCCACTGCCACGATGATTAAAACGGGTTTAATCTTTTTCATCTAAAAACCCCTTGGAGATGGTTCCTGTTGCCAGTTCAAAGGCGACCTCAGCGCTTTTTAAGTCGTAGTAGGCCTTAAGCAGCCCGGCCTTGATGCGCAACCAGGCCTCTTGCGTCTGGAGGAGTTCGGTAATAGTGCCTGCACCTGTTTGATAGCGGACAGCTTCGCGTTCATAGGCGCTGCGGGCGTATTCCTCCGCAGCTTTATATTTTTCGATTTGTTCACGGGCGGTTTTGACCCTGGTCAGGGCAGAGGTGATTTCCTGGCGCGCCTTGAGCCGGGTGGCTAAAAGATTTTCTTTAGCCGCAAGGAAAAGCGACTTTTTTTCGCGAAGCCTCTCACGCCTTACCCCGGAATCAAAGAGACGCAGGTCAAGCCTTAAGCCTGCCACCCAGATCTCTTCGTCATGGTGAAATCCGCTTCCGGCTTGTCTGCCGTAAGAAGAAAAGGCCGAAACCTGGGGGTAGTAGTCTTTTTTTATGCGGGCCATGGCGGCCTCGGCCTTTTTAACGTTCAAAAGGGCAAGGCGTACGTCAGGGCGCTGGTTAACCAGGGTTTCTATCTTTAGATCCTTGGGGTACGTGGTGCCTTTAAGGCTTCCGGTGACTTCGAATCGGGCTTTATCTTCGCCCATAAGAAGTGCCAGGAGGCGCTTGGCCAGGGCCAGGTTTTCGCGGGTGGTAAAAAGACTTGCCTCTTGCTCTTGCAAGGCCCTTTGGAAGTGCAGGAGATCAAGCCTAGGAATCTTTCCCAGTTGGTACTTTAACTTGGCCTCGTCGTAAAGCTTGCGCAAAAGATTGGTGATTTCTTGGTCTGCCTGGTAGAGCTCTTTTAAGAACAATATTTGCAAATAAAGTTGTTTGACATTGGCAATGAGGTCTTCTGCTGATTGCCGCAAAAGGCTTTTAGCCATTTGGCCTTCAAGTTTTTTAAGCCTAACTTCTTGGGCCACGCGACCACCTTCGTACAGAGGAAGCGTAAAGTTTAGCTGCCAGGAGTAGAGATCCCGACTAAAAGGCGGGAAAAGCCCAGGGCCTTTGAGAGGGGTGACTGTTACCGGATCACTGTGGCGCGTGTACTGGGCGGCAAAATCAACCTTAAGCCAGCGGTTAGCCCTGGCGGCCTTGCGCGCATAAGAGGCGGCTTCGATGTTTTCCTTACGGGCCTTAAGGGCAGGATGAGTGTCTAAAGCCTTACGAATAGCAGCGTTAAGGGTAAGTGTTTCTGTGGCAAAGGAAAGGCCAGTCAAAAGGCAAAACAGGGCTACCAGGCTTATAAAAAACACCCTCATGGCCAAAGCCCCTTAAGCCCTTTTAAAGAAAAGAGAACAATGTGTTCCACAAGCTCTTTTTTGAAGGAGTGGTCGTAGGTGCGCTCTGTACTTGCTTCGATTTTGGGCCGGGCGAAGTTGAAATAAAGCACCTGGGCAAAGATGCTTAAGACAGCAAGCCTTAACCTTTGAGGCGGGACATCCTTGAAATGCGGCCTTAAGGCCTCTTCTACCAGGGCGACAAAGGGTCTTATGCCCTCTTTAACGATGAGGTCAAAGGCCTTGGTGGGGGAGGTGATTTCCCGCACCAGGAGATGATAATGGATAAGGCGCTCTTCCTCAGAAAGCGGCCCCAAGATTACCGCCTCGGCAAGGGCCCTGATGATGTTTTCCGGAGAAGGATCGTAAGCCTTAAGACGCTGGGTAAAGGCGTCTTGCAAGCGTCTTGCCCTTTCCAGGAAACGCGTCTGATAAACCGCAAGGTAAAGCCCCTCTTTTGAACCGAAGTGATAATTTACAGCGGAGAGATGGGTGTGCGCGGCGTTGGTAATTTCGCGTACACTAACGCCATTAAAACCCTTTTCGGCAAAGAGCTTTTCGGCAGCCTTGATAAGCCTTTCCCTAGCGTCGGCATTTTCCGCGATTGAGCCATCTCTCATACGAACATTTGTATCAAACATTTGTTCGAATAGCAAGAATAAAAAAGAGGCGGGTAAAGTCCGCCTCTTTTTATCCGTCCGACAAAGTATCTCGCGAGGCGACTAGCGCCCGCGCGATCCCAGCTACACCGTCATCACTTCGGCGTGCTATGGCACGCCGAAGTGATCTCTTGAGATTGCTTCGTGCCTCGCAATGACAATGTTCAAAATGTCATCTGTTTCAAGCTACTGGTTATTTCTTTTCGTTAGGCTCGAAGTGTTTGCGAAACGCCTTGATTTTTTCGAGAAGATCTTCAAACATCTTCTTGCTCTCGTTTTTACCTTTGATTTCTTTCTTAAGCGCTTCAATACGCTTTAAAAGATCTTCGTATTCAGCGCCATATTCTTTTCCGTAGCCCAAGAGTTTAGCTACTTTTAGCTGTTTTTCCGCACGGTTTAAAAGTTCAATTGCCTTTTCTTTTTCGGTTTTGGCAATCTTAGAAGCAGCCTGAATGAGTATATCAGCCCTTACAATAGGTAGGGGAATGACAATAACATCCTGGACAATGGATGAGAGGGCGGCAGAAAGGATAGCTTTTGCTTCTTCGATCTTTCCGTTAGCAATGTATTTAACCGCTAACTTGATGCTATCAGGATAAGTAGCCAAGGGAAGTTTTTCAACGATTATGTCTATTTCTGACTGTAAGGTATTGAGCAATCTACGAGCGTCTTGAACCCTTCCTTCGTCAAGGAGTTTTTTAACCTCTTTGAGGGTCTTTTTAATGGTATCAGGTTCGGCAACCAGATCAAAGGCCACGGTGGAAACATTTATGGGCACGTAGGCGAGATCAGGATTTGCGCTTAAAACGACTTCTAGCTTTCCTATGGCGTCCTGCAAAACTTTGACTGCTTCATCCACTTTTCCTTGATCAAGTAACGTTAGAGCTTTATGAGTGTCGGCAACAGCTTCAATGGCTTCCTGACTGAGCTTAGCTTGGATGTCTTGGGCTGTCTGTTTAGCTGAAGCAACCGCGCCTCGTTTAATTTCGCCAGCAGTTGGAGCCTTTTCACCTGCCAAAGTAAGGCTTGGCACAAAAACTAAACAAGTAAGCAACCACAACACCGCAACTTTGCCAACAAACTTTCTCGTAATCCCGTACATCTTAAACCTCCTTTAACTTTTTTGTTTTGAGATTGTTTACAAAAATGTCTAAATCTGAAAGGAAAGTAAGTTTTGAAAGCGACGTTTCAAGTCTTGAAATTGTTTTAAAAAAGTCTTATCTGATTAAGATTTCATTTCCCTTGCAAAAATCACGGTAGATGGTTAGACTTCTTTTCTACCAGACACTTCAGCCATATAGCCGGCGTAGCTCAACCGGCAGAGCACGGGATTTGTAATCCCGGGGTTGAGGGTTCGACTCCCTCCGCCGGCTCCAGTTTTCTCAGCCGGGCTCAAGGTGCCGACCTTCCCCCAAGAGATGTTTTTTGGTGCTGAACGGTTAAGTTTTTTTGAACTATTTCATTTGAATATTTGACTATTCATCCGCAAATAGGCCCCTTCGTCATTTTCTTCCCCTAAAGCCTTAAAAGATATTCTAGCATTTTGATAAGAAATTATTCATCAAAGGAGGGGCAAAATGGCTCGCAAAGAGATCCCTATCGAAGAATTAAGTATTGATCCAGCCGTAATAGATGTTCTGAAACTGGCCAAGGAAAAAGAATATGAAACTGTTTGGGACCGCCTTAAGCGTCAGTCTCCTCATTGTAAGTTTGGGGTCCAGGGTGTTTGTTGTCGCAACTGCATTATGGGGCCCTGCCGTATCACAGAAAAAACCCCAAGAGGTGTTTGCGGGGCAGATGCTTCGGTCATTGTTTCTCGTAACTTGATAAGGGCCTTGGCCGCAGGAGCTGCAGCACATTCCGATCACGGACGAGCGGTAGCCGTCCTTTTTAACGAAGTGGCTCATGAGGAAAACCAGGACTACCGCATTACCGACGAAGCTAAACTAAAAGCTGTTGCCAAGCGTTTGGGCGTTGATACCGAAAAACCAATTTTAGAGATTGCCAAAGAAGTTGCCGCACAGGCCTTAGCAGACTTTGGCAAACAAGACGAAAAGGCCCTTAATTTTTTAAAAGCCTATGCTCCTTCTAAAAGAAAGGAGACCTGGCAAAAGTTAGAAGAAGCCCTTTTTTCACAAACAGGCAAGAAAATGGGGGTTTTGCCCCGAAATATTGACCGAGAAGTGACTGAATGCATGCACCGTACCACCATGGGGGTTGATAACGATGCGGTGTCACTCCTTATCCACGGAGTAAGAACAGCTCTTGCTGACGGCTGGGGTGGCTCTCTCATCGCCACCGAACTTCAGGACGTTCTTTTTGGAACCCCGAATAAAAAGACCATCCGCGCCAACCTTGGGGTACTTTCTAAAGACAAAGTAAACATCATCGTCCACGGCCACGAACCCATTCTTTCGGAACAGGTCGTCGAAGCCGCTATGAGTGAAGAGATGCAACAAAAGGCCAAGCAAGCAGGGGCCAAGGGTATAAACGTGGCAGGCATTTGCTGCACCGCTAACGAAGTCCTTATGCGGCGAGGGGTTCCTGTGGCTGGCAATATGATTCATCAGGAGCTAGCTATTATGACTGGCGCGGTAGAAGCTATGGTAGTAGATGTCCAGTGTATTTTCCCTGCTTTAGGCAGACTTGCTAAGTGTTTTCATACCCAGTTCATTTCAACTAGCGACAGGGCCCGCTTCCCAGGAGCCGTGCACATTCAGTTTGATGAGAAACGGGCTCGTGAGACTGCCAGAAAAATTGTTGAGACCGCCATTGAAGCCTTCCCAAAAAGAGACAAGAGCAAAGTTCATATACCCGGGGTGGTGGCAGAGGCCGTAGTGGGCTTTAGCGTGGAAGAGATCCTCAACATGCTTGGTGGTTCTCCTAAGCCCTTGGTTGACGCCATCCTTGAGGGCAAGATAAAAGGGGTGGTTGGTATTGTAGGATGTAATAATCCCAAGGTAAAACACGATTCTTTTCATATTGCGCTTACCAAAGAACTCATCAAGCGGGATATTTTAGTGATTGGCACGGGATGTTGGGCGATAGCAGCAGCCAAAGCAGGGCTTATGCAGCTTCAAACACAAGAGCTTGCCGGCGAGGGTCTTAAAGCTGTTTGCAAGCTTTTAGAGATACCACCTGTGCTTCATATGGGTTCATGTGTTGATTGTTCGCGTATGTTGGTGCTTGCCGGGGCGCTTGCCGATTATTTAAAAGTAGACATTTCCGATTTGCCTTTGGTTGGTTCTGCCCCTGAGTGGATGACGGAAAAAGCTGTCTCTATCGGGACTTATTTCGTAGCTTCTGGGGTTCCTGTGCACCTGTGGCCTGCTCCTCCCATTGGCGGGAGCCCAGAAGTTGGCCATATTCTTACCGAGACTATTAAAGACTTACTTGGCGGTTATTTCTTTGTGGAAGAAGATCCCCAAAAGACGGCTGAAATTATGGAAAATATTATTCTTGAAAAGAGAAAAGCGTTTTAGCTATTTAATGAGGGAGTGAAAATCCTGACGTTATTAAGGATCCGTTCCCATTTTTCGTTCCGAAAAATAGGAACGGATCCCGAAGAAAAATGTTGACTGAAAAAGCTCTTATTAATAAGTATTCCAAAAGGGCTGAGGAAATGTTATGTTTGGAAAAATATTTTCTCAGCCTTGGCAACAATGATTCAACTATTTCTCGATTTATGGCGCAAATTCGAAATAGGTCTGGTTATTTTCGACGAAGATTACAATATCCTTTGTACTAACAAGTTTGTTTTAAATGAGTTTGCTCTTCCGCGTAACACTTCACTAAATTTATTAACACTTCATGGCAAAGATGCTGCTAAAAAGATAGAAAAGATGGTTGATGAAGCCCGTTTATACGGGCAAAGTCATAGCTATATTCTCAAGATAGTACACCAGAAAAGTAAAAAGGATCATATTCTCCTTGGCAAAGTTTTTGTTTTAGAAGGAGAATGTAGCGCAAGATTTTTAGCAGTACTTTTTGATATAACTTCTCTTACTGTGGAAGGGCAAACTAAACTTGTTAAAATTCCTGTCTATGATGGCGATTCTCTTTTGTTTCTTTCTGTTGAAGAAATAGAATTTTTTAAAGCTGCTGGCAATTATACGGAAATTTTCCATAAGCATAAGCTTTATTTGTGTCCTCTTTCTTTAGCAAAGATTGAAAAATTTTTAGATGATAAATTTTTCTTTCGAGTACACCGGAGCTTTATTGTAAATCTTTCCAAAATCAAAAAGCTTCTCAAAGAAGAAAGCCAGCATCTTCTTTATATGGAAAGCAGACAAATTATCCCAATTAGCAAGGCCAGAGTAAGGCCTTTTTTGGAAAAATTTGGCTTAAAGTAAATTTTCTGGAGAAAAAACCCCTAGTTTGAGATTAAGGATAGGATCCGTTCCCATTTTTCGATACGAAAAACGCGACCGATCCCTTGCGCTTTCAACTTTTATCTCGGTAGTTTTGCAAAGGTCAGTATAAGCAAATGGAAATGTAGATGTAGATTGAACGGAAAAGATGGTGCCGAGGGCGGGACTCGAACCCGCACGGGCTTACGCCCACTGCCCCCTCAAGACAGCGTGTCTACCAATTCCACCACCTCGGCAGCACCTACTTATTTAAAGCCTCTTCCCGATTTCGTCAAGATGTGCCAAAATATCTTTTTAATCAAACCAAGGGAGGAGCCTGGTGAAAGTTATCACCGTAAAAACCAATCGCCAAACCGAGCTTGTAGATATTACCCCCAAGGTGGCTGAGGCTATCTCAGGAGTTCAAGAAGGAATTTGTTTTATTTATTGCCCTCATACCACGGCTGGGATTATCATAAACGAAGGCGCAGACCCAGCAGTGGCTGAAGACATCCTTTCTGTCTTTAATCATGTTATCCCCTGGAAGTTTTCCTACAAGCACCTTGAAGGCAACTCTCCGGCACATGTGAAAGCCTCTCTTACTGGCCCGGAGACTTTTGTCTTTATAGAAGATGGCCGCCTTAAATTAGGCACCTGGCAGCGCATCTTTTTTGCTGAATATGACGGCCCGCGTACCAGAAAAGTCTACGTGAAGGTTATCGCGGGCTAATCCTAAAGAAAGGAGTCCGAACTGATGAGTGTTAATAAAGTTATTTTGATCGGAAGGCTGGGAGCAGACCCTGAGATTCGCTACACTGCTGATGGTCAGCCAGTGGCTACTTTTCGTATTGCCACCTCTGAGCGCTGGACAGATAAGGCTGGTAACCGCCAAGAGCGCACTGAGTGGCACCGCATTGTGGCCTTTGGAAGGCTTGCAGAGATTTGCGGGGAATATCTTTCCAAAGGGCGCCAGGTGTATATCGAAGGTCGCCTGCAAACAAGGTCTTATGAAGACCGTGATGGTGTAAAACGCTATGTTACCGAAATCATTGCGCAAAGTATGCAGATGTTAGGAAGCAGAAACGATATAGCAGATCGGCCGGCGCAAGGCCCTTCTCAAGAGCCTGATTTCGTTGACGAACCCCCACCAGAAGAAGACTTGCCCTTCTAAATACGAAAAAGGGGCCATTCGGCCCCTTTTTCTTTAACGGCAGCAGCCAGAAATCTTACTAAACGGGATGTGTTTACGGTCACTGAATTCCTGTTGTTTTCCTTTGTTCCAGTTTTGAACCGGACGAAAGTATCCCACCACCCGGGAATAGACCTCTACCGGAACAGCCTTTACTTTTACCTTGGGCATTTGGGGAGTTTTTTCCATGGGTTTCCTCCTCACTTAGTTTAGTTTGCGATAGGCGTTTTCCGCCAAAGTCGCTAGATCAAGTTCGTTAAGTTCCACTTCGCGCCCGAAACGGGCAAGGTCTTCATCGCTATGGGGATAAGGACAGACCACGTGTTTGCCAGGAATGTAGCCATGGACCGGACATACTGAAAAAGTAGGTGTTAGGGAAAAATAAGGAAGCCTGAAGCGGTTCACAATGGTGCGCACCAGTTGCTTTACAATGCCGGTATCAGGGATTTCTTCACCAATGAAAAGATGCACCACCGTGCCGCCGGTAAAAAGGATTTGTAAGTCATCCTGATGGGAAAGGATTTCAAAGATGTCGTCGGTATAGTTCACTGGAAGATGCACGGAGTTGGTGTAATAGGGAACGTCTTTAGTGCCTGAGGCAATAATGCGGCTGAATTTGGCTTTGTCTATCTTGGCAAGACGATAGCTTGCCCCTTCAGCAGGGGTGGCCTCAAGATTATAGAGGTTCCCTGTTTCTTCCTGGAATTCCATGATTTTTTCTCTCATGAAAAGAAGGACTTTTTTGGCCCATTCTTTTCCGGCTTCGGTATAGATGGGCTCGCCAAGGAAATTAAGGCAGGCTTCGTTCATGCCTATTATGCCAATAGTGGCAAAATGGTTGGTCCAGTATGAGCCTGTTTGCTCTTTAACGCCGGCAAGGTAAACCCGAGAATAAGGGTAAAGCCCTTTTTCGGTGAAATCTTCAATGACCTTGCGCTTTATTTCCAAGGAGACCTTGGCAAGTTCCATAAGCCTTACCAGGCGGTCGAAGAAATCTTCCTCACAGGTTGCCAGATAAGCAATACGGGGAAGATTCAGGGTTACCACGCCAATTGAGCCAGTAAGTGGGGCAGAGCCAAAAAGCCCACCAAGCCTTTTGCGTAACTCGCGGTTATCAAGCCGTAGGCGGCAACACATGGAACGGGCGTCACTGGGATCCATGTCAGAGTTAACGAAGTTTGCAAAGTAAGGGATGCCGTATTTTCTGGTCATCTCCCAGAGGGGTTCTAGGTTCTCATTTTCCCAGTCAAAATCAGCGGTGATGTTATACGTGGGAATGGGGAAGGTAAAAATGCGCCCCTTGGCATCGCCTTCCATCATGAGCTCGCAAAAGGCACGGTTTAGCATGTCCATTTCCGGCTGGAATTCCCCGTAAGTTTCCTTTTGGAGTTTTCCTCCAATTACCACGGCCTGGTCTTTAAAGGTCTCAGGGACTTTGAGATCCATGGTGAGGTTGGTGAAAGGGGTTTGAAAGCCCACGCGGGTGGGGACGTTTACGTTAAAGAGAAATTCTTGAAGGGCTTGTTTTACTTCGCGGTAAGAGAGCTTGTCGTAGCGGATAAAAGGCGCAAGCAAGGTGTCAAAATTTGAAAAGGCCTGGGCCCCTGCAGCTTCGCCCTGAAGGGTGTAGAAGAAGTTTACAATCTGGCCAAGGGCAGTGCGAAAGTGTTTGGCAGGGGTTGATTCCACTTTGCCTGGCACTCCGCCAAACCCGCGCAAAAGAAGATCATAAAGATCCCAACCAACGCAATTATGATTCCACATCCCGTTTACTACCAGAGTATGGGTTTCAGTAGTTATGTCGTAGATGTATTCGTCTGGTATTTCTACAGGATCGTTATTCAGAACCTTGTGCCAGGCACTGCGGTCTTCATCATGCCAGGCCTTCGAAGAATTTTCTGCTGCTTGATATTTCTTAGAAGGCAAATCAAGACCTTCTATCTTGCGAAAGGACAAACCATAAATGGGGTATCTTTGCTGAATTTTACGTCCCTTGTAAAAACGCGTTTGTCCCTGACCTTCAAGAGCTCGATCACGTGGAGTAAAGCCCAGAAGCGATAACACCGTAGCCAGAGATTGAAGCATGCTACGAGATGCAATGCGGATGGTGATGGTAGTTTTGTTTGAGTCAATACTTCCATCTCCGTCAATAAGTCCTGCTACCAGTCCTTTCACAAAGTCGCGGCTATAGTGGAGGATTTCAAGGGGTAAGCTTTTTTGTCGAGCACCTGGAGTTATACCAAAGATGCTTTCAAAAACAAACCTTAAGAAGGGATTCCTTACACGAAGTTCAAAAAAGCGGCCTTTAGGGGCAATACAGCCAAAAAATCCAATTTTACGCAATTTTTCATTAAGAGTTATAAGGGGTTCGATCTCTGATTGGACGACAGAGATGAAGCGGGAGTTTTCATCATCGTAAGAAAGATAACCTTCTGCTAGTACAAAACCTACAAAATAGCCAAAATTTTCGTCAAGCACAAGGTATCTTGGAGCTGCAAAACTTAAGGTATGAATAAGTCCGTCTTCAGGGGTATTCCAAAAAGTAGTTTTTATTCCCATGTTACCGCAAGAGAGGTTTATTCCAGATAGATATCCTGCACATTGATGCTTGCCTTGCAAGAAGACGATAGGCGGGACGGCTTCTTTAGAAAAAATGGGAAGCCCGTTAAAATATACTTGTTCCTTAAAAGGCCAGCCTCTTTGCTTTATTTCTTCCAAAAGATCAAGCTTTTCCAAGCTGAATAAGTTTTCGTGTGCCAGGAGATTAACAAGATCTACCGTATAAAGATAGTCTTCTTGAGATACCTTCAAGGCTTCTTTTTCGCCCCTTTTGGTAATCATAGGATGGTCTTCGGTAACGATAACACTTCTTCCCCCGCGGTTTTTAATAAAACGCATCGGCTTGTCTTTTTTCTTGCGGACTAGACGCGTTACTTTGGTCCAACCATTTTTATCCAAGACGAAGAGATTCTCAGGTATTTTGGCAAAGGCACATACCTTCTGATTAAGCACAAATTCGTTTTCTTCCACCAAGTTGTAAAGGCTCTCAAATGAGGTGAGAATGATTTTATTTTTATATCTGGCTATAATCGTCTCTTTTCCAAAATAGGTATATGGGCCAAGTATTCCCAGGTCGTGAATATGAAAATCCCCCTCCCGATGACCCTCTCCGATTTCAGCAGGATAAAGCTTGGTAAGCCAATAGCGGGCTACCACTGAAGATGAGATGTGGAAGTTAAGGCCCTGCAAAGAATAATTCATGTTTGAGTTTTCCTGCACCCGCCAGTCTTCCTGGGTGAGGTAGTCCTCAATAAGGTTTATGCCATCTACAATGGCCTTTCCGATTTCGCGGGCCTGTTTGCGCTTTTCACGATAAAGGATGTAGGCCTTGGCAATGTCGCCATGCCCATGGGCAATAAGGGTGTCTTCGATGAGGTCCTGAATCTGCTCAACATGGGGAACGTTTCCGTACTTGAAAAAACTACGGTAAAGCTTAAGGGCAACCTCGTCGGCTACTTCTTCGGCGATCTTGCGATCGTCTTTTCCTACGGCCTTTACCGCCTTAAAAACAGCGTTGGCAATGCGCCGCCTGTCAAAGGGCACAAAGCTTCCGTCTCGTTTGCGCACTAAAGGTTCCATTTAAGACCTCCTCACGGCTTTTCCCTCGCCACCATAATTACCCCATCTTCTTGGGGGTGTCAAACACAAATAGCACAATATCTTGTGTTCCTTGGCGTCTAAAGGGTTTACGATGCATGGATAAGTTGGGAGTCATTTTTTAAGTTGCGCTTAAGAAGCTGTCAATTTTTGGGCAACATTTGGAAAAAGAGAAAGATTTGTATGGGGCAGGAAAAGGGCCCCTGTCAAGAGTTGCATGAACTCAGGCCTTACGTTCATTTCAAGGTAAGTCAGGCTTTCAAGGATATTTTTAAGTTCGCTAAAAGAATTTTTATTTTTAAGGAAAACGATAGTTCCCTTGCCCGCAGCGTTTCCCAGGGGCACAAAGCGTTCAAGGGGCCCATCAGGGAGCATGCCGATGGTAATAGCCATTTCCGGGTCAATGTAGTTGCCAAAGCTTCCTGCAATAAAAAAATGGGCGATATCATCAAAGCTTAAGCCCACACTCTGGCAAAGCACGGTGAGAATCGTGTACATGGCTCCTTTTGAACGCACAATGCTTTTCACCTCTCCCTGGGTAACGTAAATAGGGCTTCCCGTAGCGCTTTTTTCTCCCGGGACTAGGATAAAGGCAAGTTCTCCGTCAATAGTTTGAAAACGTTCAGGGAGTTTTTCAGGCACGAATTTCCCGCGCGGATCAATAAGGCCTGCCAGAAACATCTGGGCCAAGAAGTCAATCACCCCTGAGCCGCATATCCCTTTCGGCTTCTCACCTCCAATAGTTTTGAGTTCAATGGTAAGGCTTTGGGGGTCAATCCGTACTCGTTCGATGGCCCCTGGAGCTGCCTGCATGCCACAGGAAAGAATACCTCCTTCAAGGGCAGGGCCTGCGGCGCCTGCGGTTGCCAGCAAAAATTCTTGGTTCCCAAGCACCACTTCGGCATTGGTGCCCACGTCAATGAGTATACTTATCTCTTCCTGACGGTGAAGCCCTGAGGCCAGGATGCCTGCCAATAGGTCTCCGCCAAAATAAGCACCCCGGTTGGGAAACACGAAAAGAAGCCCCTCGGAATGGCCAGGGAGCCCAAGATCTTTAAGGTGCAAGGTGTCAATCCAGTTAACCGCAGGAATGTATGGTTCCCGATAAAGGTAGCGTGTTTCAAGGTTCAGCAAGAAATGGACCATGGTAGTGTTCCCGCAGAGGGCCACGTAATAAATGCTATCTTCAGGAAGGCCTGCAAGGAGTTTTTTTATCTCCTGCTGAAAGGCGCTTATGGTTACCTCGTGAAGTTTTTGGCGCTTTTCAGGTTTGTCAGCAAAGTGCAGGCGGTTGAGAATATCTTCCCCAAAGGGGATTTGCGGGTTTTTGAAATGATGCTCTTTAACTACTTCTCCGCTGTGAAAATCAAGGAGATAGATAACAACGCCGGTGCTTCCCAAATCAATACCAAGGCCCAAAAAGGGCTTTTCATCATCAGGGGATAAAATATCTGCCAGGATCCAGTCTTTCCCATCAAAAAGCACCCGGGCCTTAATTTTAAAATTAGTATCGCGCAAAAGCCGCGGGGCTTTACGCAGGGTGGAAATAGGGACTTTGGGCTCTTTTTCCAAAATTTCTTCGAGTTTTTGCCTTATTCTTGCTTCGTCTGCGCGTTGGTCATCAAGGGAAGGTAAAGGCAGTTCAAGGAGTATTTCTTCAGCCACAAAACCCTTTAGCATTTAAGAAAGAAAACCCTAAATAAGCTTAAACGTCAACCACGCATTGGGCCACCCAGAGTTCGCCAACCTTTTCAACTTTTAGCATGGTGAAAGTGGCGCCTTTTACTTCTTCGCCAAGCTCATGGCGGTTTTCGTCAATGCGCTCTCCCGCAGCAAAGCCTTTAAGCGTACATTTTTTTTGATCTATTTCACAGCCGAATTCGCTAAAGACAAGATTTTCCATGCCAGCTTCTGAAAGCAGCTTGTTAAGCCACTCGATAAAAAGTTCCTCAAGGGTTTCAGCATAAGCCTCTATAGAAACTTTTACTTCAGGGCGTACATCTTCAAGGTTTAAGACCATCAGGCTAAAAAGGGCCTTGGCCGCGTTGATAAAGGCCTCTTCAAGGGTTTTTCCAATGCCGCGGATGCCGATATCAGCGCCGTGTTCAAAAGTCTCGTAACCTGGTTTCATAGGTCAACCTCCGTGCAACCTGTTTTTACAAAGGGCCATAGGCTTCTTAAAAGAAGCGGTGCTTTGCGACGTTTTGTTTCCAGGCAAAGCCAGGCTTTTTCATCGTCTATTAAAACAGTTAAGGCTCCATTTGCCTTGGTGCCATAGTGAGGAACTTTAAATTTTTCAAGACGGGTGAGCACTTTTTTACTCGGATGTATTTCCCAGCGTGAAGAAGAAAGTGCAAGATGAGGGTTTACGCGTCTTAAAAAAGAAGGCCCTGTTGAGGTACTTGAGCCGTGGTGCGCGAGGATAAGAACCTCTGCGGAAATATTTTCTTTTAACAAGAATTTTTCCCGTTTGCAGGTGATGTCGCCTGGGAAAAGAAAACTTTTTTCGCGCAGTTTAAGTTTGGCCACCAGGCTGGCATCGTTTTCAGAAAAGATTCCGTTAGCTGAGAAGAGAAAAAGCTCAAAATAAGAATCTTTAAGCACTTGTTGCGAGGGAATGCGCTCAGGGGATATTACTCGAATTTCCGGATAGGTTTTTAGGATTGATTGAAACCCTCCGGCATGATCCGCCTGGAAATGCGAAATCAAGATAGCTTCAGGCTTAAGACCCATTTTGCGTAAAAAGGGAATTATGCTGAAATGGGCGCTGTCGTATGGCCCTCGCGCTGGTCCTGCGTCAAAAAGAAGTGCGCAACGGGCGGCAACCTTGGCCACTGCAGCACTCCCCTGGCCTACGTCAAGAATCGTCACGTAGCGAAGCCCGTTATTTATGGCGTAAAAATAAGCGCTAAAGGCCAGTACAAGACTTAAAAAGATTATTGGAGTTAAACGCCCGACAGCGAGGGTCCCATCCCCAAAAGATACTCCCAGTCCTGTGAAAATGTTTTTGGGATGACAGGCCAGGGAGACTTTCCCCGCGACGCCTTTTTCATGTTTTCGTTGTAAGCAATCACTGACAGTTAATAGAAGTTTACGTTTGCACCAGAAAAAGACTGACAGAGCAAAAAGCAAAAGCACCCACAGGAAGGCGCCGAGAGGAAAGGGGCAACTTATTTGCGGAAGCGGAAACGTCTTTATGGAAACACATTTTGCGGCAAGCTCAGCGGGGATCTTCGCCATTTGCGGGCTAAAAAAAGAAAGCCATGCCGCCAGAAACTCAAGTGGAAGCACGAGAAACCCAAAAACAGGTATTGCCAATAGGTTAGTAAATGGCCCCCAGGGCGAAACACTTCCCTTAAGCCACAGGATAAAAGGAGAAGTAGCTAAAGAAGCAAAAAACGAATAGACAAACCCTTTAATCAAATATTTTTTGATGCGCCCTTCTGGGAGAGAGATGTTTTTAAGTATTCGGTGGGCCAGGATAAGGGCGGCTACTGCGGTTACCGAAAGCCTGAAGGAAAGGCTCCCAATGCTTTCCGGGCTTATGACCAGGATGAAAAGCACCGTAGCTGAAAGCACGTCAAAGCCCTTTATCTCGCGAAAGAGAAGAAGCGCAACTCCCCAGAGGGCAAACATTACAAAGGCCCTTTCTGCGGAAGGACTCGGCCCGGAGATCAGCGTATAAGCAAGAAGCAAAGGCATGGCCACCACAAAATTCCACTGCTCAGCGGTCAGCTTGTTTAAAAGCTCAGGTCTTACCCTAAAAACTGGCTTAACCAGGGTCCTTATCAGGAAGAAGAGAAGCCCGATATGGAGCCCTGAAACTGCCAGGAGATGTAATAGCCCTGCTTTTTCGTAAGCTTTGCGAAAATCCTGAGGCAGATTTCTTTTCTCCCCCAGAATCAGGGCTTCGAAGAGCCCCTGGGCCCTTGGAGAGAGATTTTCTGAAAAAGAAAAGAGCCTTTCGCGTATGCTTTGAATGGGTTTAAAAGAACCTTTTTCAGGTAGGACTTTTACTTTGCGCGCGTAACCAATGAATTTTATTCCGCGGGCCTTAAGCTCGCGGGCATAATCTCCTGAGAAGGGATTAAGGCTTCCCCGCGGCGGCTTAAGGGTCAGATCGGCTTGAAAGATGGTCCCTGGAGAAAGCGCAACTTTTTTAGGCACATAGATTATGACTTTTTCGTTGCTGGAAAGAAGGGTTGCTTCAGCTTTTTTGAAGATTTTTCCTGGCACCAGGGCTTTCTCCAGCCGAAAGGTGAAAACGCCTTTTTGCCTTTTTGCTTCCGGAATGGTCGGAGAAGGGAAAAGTTTAAGCCCCAGGAGAAATGCCCCCAGGAAAATAAACATGAAGATGAAGTTTTTGCGCTTAAAAGCTATGCAAATAAGAAAAATTACAGGGAAAATCAGGTAGGCCCTTTCCCAGGCCAGGAAAAGACCACCTGCCCAGGCAAGGGCGGTTTTTTGAAGCGGGCTTTCTGGAAACTTTAAACTAAAAGGTTTGGAGGACAAGTTTTACCAAGGGCTTTTTTAAGCCTCTCCACCTCCTCTTGGAGTTCGGTTATCCGGTCAAGGAGCTGGAGGATGATATCTATCCCAGCGAGGTTTACTCCTAGCTCATCACGAAGGCGTCTGATGAGAAGAAGCCTTTTAAGGTCTTCTTCAGCAAACACATAACGACGGCCTTCGCGTTTGGGTTCGAGAAGGCCTTCTTCAATCCACACCCGTAAGGTTTTGGGGGAGAGCCCTACTTTTTCGCAAATTACTTTCATTTCATAGTATATCGCCATTTTTTGCCTCCAGTTTAATTTGGCTACCCAAAGAAATATTAAGAACAAATTTTTATTCGTTAAGGGGGTTAGGCCTTTTTAGGCCGCGGGCCGAAAAGGGCGGTGCCCACGCGTACGATGGTGGCCCCTTCTTCAATGGCTATGTGAAAATCATGGCTCATACCCATGGAAAGCTCTTTGAGATCTGCCTCAGGGAATTTTTCCTGCATTGCATCGCGAAGTTCTCTTAAACGGGCAAAAAATGGCCTTACTTCTTCAGGATCCTCGCGGTAGGGTGGAATGGTCATAAGGCCTGAGAGCTTAAGTTCTTTAAGGGATAAAACGTGCTCAATAAGAAACGGGAGGTCTTCAGGCAAGACCCCTGCCTTGGTTTCTTCGCCGCCGACATTTACTTCAATGAGCACGGGAAGAGTTTTGCCGAGTTTTTGGACCCTTTTGGCAAGCTCAGAAGCAATGACCTTGCGGTCAATGGTTTCTATCATGTGGAAAATTTTGACAGCGTCTTTGGCTTTGTTGCGCTGAAGATAACCTATAAGATGCCAGGTTATGGGAAGGTCTTTAAGGGCCTCTTTTTTCTTTTTGGCTTCTTGCACGTAATTTTCGCCAAAAAGGGAAAGCCCGGCTTCAAATGCCTCGCGGATTTTTTCTGGCGGTTGGGTTTTTGAGGCCCCAAGAAGTTTGATTTCTTCAGGGGCTCTTCCTGCTTTCTGTGCTGCCTTTTCGATTTTTTCTCGTATTTGAGTAAGCCTTTCTTTGATGGTCATCATCTAAACCTCAGCCAAAGATCCCAGAAAATAGCAGCAAGAGAAAAAACAAAAATTACCACGTAATTCCATCTTTCTTTGGATACTTTTATGCTTGATACCAGATAACGCAAGGCCTCGAAGTCTTCGTCTGAAAGCTTTTCTTTTTTTTCTAGTTTTTCAAGGAGACGCAGTTCTTCAATAGTTTTCTTGCGGCGGGCGGTGACATAGGCCCGAAACATAAAGAAGATCATGTTGCCGCATACCCCTAAATACCAAAAAAGGGTGATGAGATCAGGACGATTGTAGGCTTTGGCAATGAGGATAAGACGAAGGGAAATGGCACCGCAGATACCGATGAGAAAGGCAGCCCAAGGCACCCAGCTAGGAAAACGATGCGGCACATGATACGACTCAGCCATTTAAACACATCCTTTCACGATTTTCTGAAAATTGCCTTGCTAAAAATAAACCTTTTCATTTTTTCGGCAAGTTTTCCAGAAAGCCTTTGGCAAAATTGCCAAGTTCATGGTTGCAAGCGGGGATCCGTTCCCATTTTTCGAAACGAAAAAACGGAAGTGTTGCTCTTCATACGTCGGGGGGCAAGTATTGTTTTGTCCATCCATTACTAGAGAGCTTAGAGAGCAAAGTTTATCTCAAAAGGAGCTGGGTCGGGCGTTGCCAACCTTGGAAAGACTTTACGCGCGAGTGGGATTAATTATTTCCCACACGGGCTATCAAGTGGGATTACGTAAAATTTTACGTGTAAAAATTTTTGGTCGTGTTAATTTAGCGGCATGAAGTTGCCGAAACGCGTATATCTCATAGGTATCGGGGGCGTGGGGATGGGAGCCCTAGCAGGGCTTTTCAAAAAAGCAGGAGCAGAAGTTTACGGCTCAGAGGCCCAAAAGATCTACCGTCCCATGAGTGAGCTCTTAAAAGAAATAGGCGCACAGGTCTTTTTAGGCTTTAACCCAGAGAACTTAGTCAAGGTTTCCCCTGAGCTAGTTATTATTGGAAATGTGGCCCGCTACGATAATCCCGAAGTAAAATACGTCCTTTCAGAAAAGATCCCGTATCTTTCTTTACCAGAAGCCCTTTTTGCCTTTTTTATCATGCACCGAAAAAGTCTCGTGGTTGCTGGCACCCACGGCAAAACCACTACTTCAGCGCTACTTGCCCACGCCCTTAGGGTCCTTGGTGAAAGCCCGACCTTTTTCCTGGGTGGTATGCTTAGGGATCTGGCACGTAATTTTGAACTTGGCCAGGGGAAATACGTTGTCCTTGAAGGAGACGAATACGATAGCGCCTTTTTTGACAAACGCCCGAAGTTTATACATTACGCCCCCTTGGGAGCAATACTTACAAGCTTAGAGTTTGACCACGCTGATATATACGAAGATTTTTCTGCCTTAGAAAGCGCTTTTGGCTATTTTGTCTCCCTTATTCCCTCGTACGGCAGCTTAGTTTATTTTGCTGATAAAAACGTGGCGAAGGTTGCCCAAATATCTTCTGCGAAAAAACTTTCTTACGGCCCAGAAGGCGAGCTTAAATTAGTGAGCCGTGAAGTGTCTCAGAGGCCAATCGGCCAGTGGGTCAATTACCAATTAGATGGCAAAGTTGGTCGCTTTTTCTTGCCGCTTATTGGTGAACACAACGCCTTAAATGCCCTGGGAGTCCTTGGCTTACTTAAGTCCCTTGGTTTTTCGGAAAAAACAATTGAAAAGGCCTTTGCAAGCTTCCCTGGCACCAAAAGACGCCAGGAAGTTCTGCTTGAAGATCCATGTTTGGTGATTGATGATTTTGCCCATCATCCCACCGCGGTTTCTGTTACCATTGCTGCGGTTAGAGAGACCTGGCCCAAGAAGCGTCTTATCGCATGCTTTGAACCGCGCACTAACACCAGCAGGCGCAAGATCTTTCAGGAAGATTATGCCAAAGCCCTCAGTACTGCTGACGTAGTCTTTCTTAAAAACCCGCCAAATCCTGAAAAAGTCCCCAAAGAAGAGCGTTTGGACCTTATAAAACTTGTCAAAGACATTATTGCTTGCGGCAAAGAAGCCTATGTGGCAGAAGACGGAGAGGCTCTTTTTGTAAAACTAAAGAAAAAAATTAAGCCTGGTGACGTGGTACTTTTCATGTCAAACGGGCCTTTTGATAATCTGACCGAGAAACTGGTGGCGTTTTGCCGTCAAAACTTGAAGAGCTAAAAAGTATCCAGCAAGAGCTTGCCAAGAAAGTAAAGCTTTGCCCGCTTAAGCGAAAGCCTCGTCTGGTAGCAGGGGCTGATGTTTCTTACGTCATTTCTTCTCAAGAAAGCATCGGCGTTTTCGTGGTTTACGACCTTAAAGAAAAAAAGATGGTGGCCAAGGCCTTTGCCAGGCTAAAAACTACTTTCCCATACATTCCGGGGTTTCTTTCCTTTCGAGAAGTCCCGGTTTTAAAAGAAGCCTTTAAGGGTCTTTCAGTTATGCCAGATGTTTTGCTTGTTGATGGCCAGGGGATCCTTCACCCCAGGGGACTTGGGCTTGCTTCTCACCTAGGCCTTGAGCTAAAGCTCCCTACCATTGGGGTGGCCAAGAAGCCTTTGGTGGGTGAATTTGAAATACCTCCTCAAGAACCGGGTTCCTTTACTCCGATTTATTTAAACGGTGAGGTAAAGGGAGTGTGCTTACGCACGCGCAAAGGAGTTAAGCCGGTTTATGTTTCTCCCGGACACCTTATAACCCTTGAAGAGGCCCTAGAAGTGGTAAAAGCTTCGCTTTCAGGGTACCGTATTCCCGAACCTTTACGCCAGGCACACATATTTTCTCAGAGGTTGCGGCATGAATGCGGTGATAATTCCAGCAGGCGGGATAGGAAGTAGGCTTGGGGCAGAAATTCCCAAGCAGTTTTTAGAAATTGCCGGAAAACCCCTTATCTGGCATACTATCTCTGTTTTTGAAGCCCTACCAGAGGTTGACTTAATCGTTATCCCAGTTGTCAAGGCCTGGGAAGAAAAGCTAAAAAGCCTTTTAGTAGGCTTTGCTAAA
The DNA here is from genome assembly GCF_000421585.1 of Thermodesulfatator atlanticus DSM 21156. NCBI lineage: Bacteria > Pseudomonadati > Thermodesulfobacteriota > Thermodesulfobacteria > Thermodesulfobacteriales > Thermodesulfatatoraceae > Thermodesulfatator > Thermodesulfatator atlanticus. The sequence continues at coordinate 18,324 of NZ_ATXH01000015.1, read as the reverse complement.
GCAATAAAAATTGTCCCTGGAGGCGCCACCCGCCAGGATTCTGTGGCAAATGGCCTTTTGGCATTGCCAGAAGAAACAGAAATCGTTCTGGTGCATGATGCCTGTCGGCCCTTTGTAACACAGGACCTGGTGCGCCAGGTGATTGCCAAGATCAAAGCAAAAGGTGCTGCCCTGGTAGCACTTCCTTCGCGGGATACGGTAAAAGAAATAGAAAATGGCCTGGTTTTGCGCACCCTCCCACGAGAACGCATCTATCTTGCCCAGACCCCGCAAGGGGCGCGCTTTGCCCTCTTGAAAAAGGCCTTTTTACATGCACAGGAAAAGGGCCTTCTCGCCACTGATGAAGCCGCACTCCTTGAAGCTTGCGGTATTCCTGTTTACGTTGTTTGTGGCAATTTTTTAAACTTTAAAATAACTACCAGGGAAGACCTGGAAATTGCCCGGGCAATCCTTTCTTTTTCCAAAGAACTAGCTTAAAATTCAGTCTTATTGACACTCTAACGAAAGAGCGTCATTATCATAGTTTGACATTTTAATTATTGGGTGAAGAGGCAAAATGAAAAAAGATTTTGAGCCCATTAAACCTGCCAAACGCACTGAAAAGATCGAATACGCAGTGCGCGACATTGTCCTGGTGGCGGAAGAAGCCCGCCGCAAGGGCAAAGAGCTTCTCTTTTTAAACATCGGAGATCCCGTTCAATATGACTTTCGCACCCCCGAGCCCCTGATAGAAGCCACCTATCAGGCCATGTGCGAAAACTTAACTGGCTATTCCGCCTCAGAGGGGGTTGACGAGGCTATCTGTGCGATTCGCAAGGAAGCCGAAAAAAAGGGCATAAAGCCTGTAGATATTTTTATCACCACAGGTGCCAGCGAAGCCATTGATTTTGCACTAACCGCCCTGGTAAACGAAGGAGAAAACGTCCTTGTCCCCTACCCCGGGTATCCTCTTTACACGGCTATTTTGGCCAAACTGTGTGCCTTTCCTAATCCCTATTACCTTGACGAAGAAAACGCCTGGCAACCTGACCTTGCTGATATCGAAGCCAAGGTTAACGACAAAACCCGCGCTATTGTCATCATTAACCCCAACAACCCTACTGGAGCGGTCTATTCTGAAGAAACCCTAAGGGGCATCATTGAGATTGCCCGCAAGCATCAGCTTGTAATTTTTGCAGATGAAATCTACGATAAGCTAGTTTTTGACGGCAAAAAACATATTTCCATCGCGGCCCTTGATCCCGAAGTCCCGGTGGTAACTTTTAATGGGCTTTCAAAGTGTTATCTTGCCCCCGGCTTTAGGATTGGTTGGGGGATTGTTTCAGGCCCGTGGGAGGTAGTAAAAGATTTCACAGAGGCGATTCATAAACTTGCACGTGCAAGACTTTCTACTAGTCATCCCAAGCAATACGCCATCCCCGTAGCCTTAAATGGCAACCAGGTCCATATAGACGAAGCTATTAAAAAACTTGAACGCCGCCGGGATCTCACCGTAAAGATGCTAAACGAAATCCCGGGGATCTCTTGCGTTAAACCTGAAGGCGCGTTTTATGCGTTTCCGCGTATAGATGTCCCGGGAGTCTCTGACATCGAATTCGTCAAAGAGTTGATCGCAGAAACAGGCGTAGTAGTAGTCCACGGAAGTGGCTTTGGCCAAAAGCCCGGCACTGCTCATTTCAGGGTAGTGTTTCTGCCGCCTGAAGATATACTTGAAAAGGCCTACGAACGCATCAAGGATTTTATGCAAAAGTTCCTTGCTAAACGCGGGCTTAAAGCGGCTTGACTCCCGTATATACCGTTACAATACCAAATGTTAACGGATAAAACTTTATCTCTTTAAACCCTGCTCTTTGCATCATTCGGGCAAATTCTTCTGGAGCAGGGAATTTAGCAATAGACTTAGCCAGGTATTGATAGGCCTCTTCATCTCCGGTAAGAGTCCCTCCCAGAAGCGGCATAAAGTGGTTGAGATACAAATGGTAAACTTGCTTAAATATGGGAACTTTTGGGCGAGAAAATTCTAATACTGCAAGCTTGCCTCTTGGTTTAAGCACCCGGATTATCTCCGCGAGTCCCTTTTCAGGATTGGCAAGATTTCTAATACCAAAGGCCACACTAGCCCCCCAGAAGGAATCATCTTTAAAGGGTAAGGACTCTGCGTCTCCTGCCACTTGTGTGATAAAACTAAGGGCTGGGTGCCTTGCCAGGCGCACTTTGCCATAGGCAAGCATTTCGTAGGTGATGTCAAGGGCAACTACCTGGCGCGGACGCTGGCGGACTATTTCCTTGGCAAGGGTGAGGGTGCCTGCGCACAGATCAAGTATTGGCCCGGGAAGTCTTTTTAGTTCTTTGATAGTGCGATAGCGCCACCAATGGTCTATGCCAAAACTTCCTAAGGTGTTCACCAAATCATAGCGGCGGGTTACCCGGGAGAACTTTTCTTTTACGTAAACTTTTTTATTTTTTATCTCATCCATGGCGCAAAGCTTAGTTAAGAAGAAAAATCCTGACAAGATAGCGCAAAAATTATTTGCCGCGGAAATGGGCCTTGCCATTGGAGACGCCTTGGGATTTCCTTTCGAGGGAAAAGCCAGAGAGGAACTAAAACATATCAATCTCTCTTGCTATCACGCTGGCTTGTTTCCACCTGGTACGTGGTCAGATGACACGTCGCTTACTTTTATAACTATAGAAAGCCTCAGGCGTTGCCAGGGACTTAATTTAGCTGATCTAGCGCAAAGTTTTTTGCGCTGGCTAAAGGAAGGTTATCTTACCCCTTTTGGCCAGGCGATAGGGGTAGGGCGCGCCACCAAAGAGGCGCTTTTGCGCATTGAAAAAGGGGTTTTACCTGAAAAGGCCGGCGGCACTGATGAAAGAGACAACGGCAACGGAAGTCTCATGCGCATCTTGCCTGTAGTGCTCCGGTATCGCCGTGAACCCGAGTTAGTAATGCTTGAGAAGGTTCACCTGGCTTCAAGTATCACCCACGCGCATCCAAGGGCAAAAATAGCCTGCGGCCTTTACGCCCTTCTTTGCCGCGGGCTAATAGAAACGGAATTTGATAAGGCCCTTGGCTACGCCCTTGATTTTGGAAGAAAGTTTTATCAAAAAGCACCTTTTAGCGCGGAGCTAAGGTATTTTGAACCTCTTTTTGACGGAAGCCTTTTTACCTGGCCTCAGGAAAAAATTAGCACCAGTGGATATGTGGTGCATACCCTTCTTGCTGCCTGTTGGATTCTAAAACGAACAAAAAGCTATCACGAAGCGGTGACTCTTGCGGTGCGTTTAGGAGGAGATACAGACACCACTGCCGCTGTTGTTGGAGGAGCAGCAGGGCTTTGTTATGGTTATGAATCTTTACCTGCAAATTTGTTAAATGAACTGGTAAAAGGCGAAATGCTCAAAAATATAGCCTGGGTCTTTGCGCTGGAGGCGATGTGAAAGCAGAAATACATAGCCTTTTTTTAGACCTTGCCTTAATTCTTTTTTTGGCGCGCCTTTTTGGAAGCATTTTTCAGAGATTTGGGGTGCCAGCTGTTCTGGGAGAAATTTTTACCGGTCTTGCTTTAGGTCCTAGTCTTCTAGGGTTAGTGGAGCCCAACGTTATCCTTAAGCTCCTTGCTGAAATCGGAATAATTCTTCTTCTTTTTCAAATAGGTCTTGAGGTTGATATTGACCAGGTGAAAAAGACCGGGTTTCAATCCTTGGCCGTAGCTTTAATAGGTGCCTTTTTGCCCATTGGACTGGGAACCTTTATCGGTCACTATTTTATGAATCTAAATGTTACGGCTTCGTTATTTATCGGAGGGACCCTTGCCGCAACTAGCATAGGCATAACCGTAAGGATTTTAAGGGATTTTAAGGTTATTGAAACACGAGCGGCACAAATTGTTCTTGCCGCAGCGGTGATAGACGACATTTTAGGGGTTCTTTTACTGACCGTTCTTTTTGAATTTGCTCAAACTGGAACTTTCCAATTCTTCTCAACCTTTACCTACATATTTTACATTTTAACTTTTTTTCTTTTGGCACCTTTAGCAGCACACACTATAGCATTGATGATTGACTTTTTGGCTCGCAAGCTAAAGACATATGAATTCATCCCTTCAACTATCCTATCGCTAATCTTCTTTTTAGCTTATTTTGCCCAGCGTTTTGGAGCCCCTGAAATTTTAGGCGCTTTCACCGGAGGGATTGCTTTTTCCCGTCGTTTTGTGGTTCCATTTGCAGCAAGCTTAAGAGTTTCAACCGCCACGGTGACAAGCGTCAAAAGTGTTATTGATCCTCTTATTTTCATTTTTACCCCCCTGTTTTTTGTTTACGTAGGTTTAGAGATAAACTTGAAGGCCTTGGAACTGAGTTTTTATCTTTTACTCTATTTTCTTATTTTTTCTTTGGTAGCTCTAGTTAGTAAGGGTGTTGCGGGATTTGTCATCAAAGGAACCTTTGCAGAAAGGCTTTTTGTAGGCCTAGCCATGGTTCCAAGGGGTGAAGTAGGGATAATATTTGCTGAATTTGGCCGCATAAGTGGTATATTTGATCAAAACGTTTATACGGTAATGATTGCGGTAGTAGCTTTTACCACTTTAATTGCTCCGTTTATGTTGAAATATTACTTTAAAAAAGACGGAGATGGCCTATGCTTAAACCAAAAGTCCCTAAAAAGTGGCTTTATTTTGTAGCAGGTAGCTTGTGGATGGCCGTAGGACTGATGCTTTCCTTACGTGCCACTTTTGCCGCAATTAAATTAAATAAACTCTGGGCCTGGAGCCTTTGGTCTGTTGCTTATGTTTCTTCCTATTTCTTCGGAAAACGTATCCTTTCAAGGATTGCCTTTCGCAATATCAAACGGCTTGATGATCGGGATGCTAGCCACCTCTGCCTTTTTGCCTTCCAGCCCTGGAAGAGCTATCTCATTATCACCATTATGATTTGCCTTGGGGTTTTTATTAGGAAGCACCCTCTCCCTTATTGGGAATACATCGTCGTATACGGTCTTATGGGGGGAGCGCTAATTACTGCTAGTCTTAAATACTTTCAGGCAGGCAGACAAAGAATAAGCAATAACCGCCAAAGCGCTTAACTAAGCCTTATTTTTACAGAAATGTCTCTTGCATTTTCGGTCATTTTAAGGCGGCTTACAAAGCCTTCAATCACACCAGCCAGAGTCTCCCGAACATATTTTTTCAAAGGAACACGTCTTCCGTTAACAAACAAAACGGCATTTATCTGGAGAGTGGGTTTTATGATATGTTCTTCCATAAAATCAACTATCTCGCCAATATTCTCTAAACTAAAATTTTTGCCGTTTTTTACTTCGTAATCTGAAATGGATGCCAGAACTCCGGAAACCTTCCCTTTAAGAGATTTTTCAAAAATGCCCTTTTTAAGAATTTCCATTTTGGGAATTCTTTCTACATGTGCAAAACCATCTGCCAAGACAATGTCAAATCCTTCGAAAATTCGCATCAAAAGGTGCTCAAATTCTTCGTTCTCAAAGTCTTGCTTAAGATAGAGGCGACCAAATGCAAGCTCGGCAACCGCCGCAACCTCAAGAGGCTCTTGGGTATTCTTTGCAAGAGAAACTTCTTTTATATGGCCTACTTTATATCCTCGCCTCCTGAGCTCGGCGGTTACCGCACGGAAAACATCGTCGCGATCTTCACAACCTATAAATGCAACTACAGGGATCATTTACTTAGAACCTTGTTTAATTTTTTCGTAATATTTGCTGTGAAGAATAGATACTTCGTCAGCAGACTTATGTCCGTAAATCATGCTCCAAATGGCACCCTTAATGGCAAAAAGGGACATGTAAACATGGGTGAAAAAGAGTGCCACAATAGCAAGGCCAAGCACCATGTGAAACAGCGTAAAATAGCGCAAGTTAGTCACAGAGGTATTGAAAAGATAGAGATAAAAACCTGTTAAGAGCATTAAGCCACCACCTAACGTTGAAAGCCAGAACCACATCTTTTGGCCGGCGTTATATTTACCCGCAGGGATAGGACGTTTCTTTTTGCTGAGATACCCGCCCAGGATGAGGAACCAGTCGATATCATAAGGTGCAGGAAGCATGTCTTTCACCCACATGAGAAACATCGGGACAACGGTGATACCAAAACCAAAGGCAGAGATAAGGTGCACGTAGCGGCAAAACCTAACGAAGGCTCCGCCTCCAAGGTAATCAGCAAAAACAATAATTAGACCGGTAAAAACCAGCAAAGTGAAGAAAAGAGCTGCAGCCCAGTGGATGATGCGGGCAAAAACGCCGTAATAATGAATTTGTTCTCCCTCGTGAGAGAATTTTTTCGGACCAATGATTACATAATGTAAAAAGAATACTCCTGGTACTGCTACAACTACCAAAAGAAATAAGGGCTTAAGTAGCGGGACATATTTGATAAAGAAAGGCCCTGAGTTCGCCCAATCTCCCACAACGGCCGCGTAAAACTCCCGCCAAAGATCAATATAGTAGCCAGTATTAAAAGGTACGTTTAAGGCCAAGGCCAGCCCCCCTCCTATTAAAAGGAACATCGCTACCGCAAAGAAGCAGATGACTTCGTTAGCTAACCTTCTCATCGCAAACACCCCTTAACAAGAAAATTGGGGGCATAATGCCCCCTTTCTAAAATCATTTATGCCATCAAAAGAACATTACATGACACCGCCGCCACGGCGTGCAACCCTCTCGGTATAGATTTTAGAAATAACCGATGCCTCTCCACCAAGAAGGGCCTTGGTAGCACACATCCCGGCACAAAGTGGTGGCTTCCCCTCTGCAATACGGTTCTGGCCGTAAAGGCGTTTTTCTTCTTCACTAAACGTAGGAGCCGGACCACCCGCGCAAAAAGTACATTTGTCCATCACCCCACGTGCTCCAAAAGGTCCGGTCTTGGGAAACTGAGGCGCGCCAAAAGGGCAAGCCATAAGGCAGTAACCACAGCCAATGCACTTGGTTTTGTCGTGAAGCACAATCCCGTCTTCGCGCTTATAAATACATTTTGTGGGGCAAACTGCCATACATGGCGGATCGGCACAATGCATACAGGCAATTGAGATATTCTTTTCTCCGGGTTTTCCTTCATTGATAGTTACCACCCGGCGACGATTGACTCCTACTGGCACGTGGTGGCCCTCTTTACAGGCAACCACACAGCCGTAGCAAGCAATGCAACGGTCAGTATCACAAATAAATTTCATGGCCATGTCTGTTCCTCCTCATAAAAACTTGTAGAGGAGGGAAAAATTCCCTCCTCTTTATTTACGCCTTTTTAATACGGCAGAGACATTCCTTGGTCCCCTGGATCTGGGTCTTGATATCATAGCCGTAGTTCGTCACCACGTTTGCAGACTCACCGATAGCGTAGGGGACAAGCCCTTCGGGATAATTTCCGACCATAGAGCGTCCCATGAACATTCCGGCAAAGCTATACGGAATGAACACGGTCTTTTCGTCCACACGGTCAGTAATCTTGGCCTTTATTTTGATACGGCCACCCTCAGGAGACTCTATCCAGATCATCTCGCCATCACGAATGCCGTAATCATTAGCAAGCTTGGGATTAATTTCCACGTAAACTTCAGGCATGAGCTCTGCAAGGTATTTGTTACTGCGGGTCTCATCACCACCACCCATGTGCTGGACCACACGCCCTGTAATGAGCACAATCGGGAACTCTTTGGCGAGCTCTGGTTTTTGCTCACTCTTAAAACGCGTGTAAACACGGTAATGATCCGGTTTGTCCGGATAGGTGGGATATTTGGCGATAAGATCCGGACGCGGAGAATGCAAGGGTTCACGGTGTTTGGGAACAGGATCAGGGAAATTCCAGCAATAGCAACGGGCACGAGCATTACCAAAAGGCGCCATGCCGCGTTTAATGGCCTGTTTGATAACGTTTTTATCGGTCTTCCAGCCTGGGAACTCGGGATAGCCGCCCATGATTTCACTGCCAGGATTGGCTACACCCTCTGCGGCAAGTAGATTTTCGGTGCGGCCATCAGGATAAGTATATTCCGTCCCAAAGCGGGCCCTGAAGGGAAGCCCACCCTTGGCAACTGGCTTGGAAATATCATAGAGAATCGGGGTACCAGGATGCTCCTCAGTCCAGCATGGCCAGGGAAGCCCATAGTATTCACCGTCACACGGGCCTCCTTTAGCCTGAAGGGTGTCGATATCAAAGGTGTGCCAGTTGTCAGTGTGTTTTTTGATGCGTTCTGGCAACCAGCCACAAAGACCAATGGTCAAGCAGCCGTTGGCTATCTCGCGGGTAACATCATCGGGGATTTTTTTGATGTTCTTGAAGAATTTGTCCTCAAAGCCAAAGCGCTTTACGAATTCCTGAAGGATCTCGTAGTCGGTCTTGCTGTCGTACATAGGATCAACGACCTTGTAACGCCACTGGGCCTGACGGCAGCTGCTGGTCACCGAGCCTTCGGTTTCGTACTGTGAGGTAGAAGGAAGCACATAGACGTTGTCTTTTTCACACATCGCTGCGGTGGTATTGAAAAACGGATCAATTACCACCACGAGGTCAAGCTTATCAAAGGCCTTTTTAACCTTGTGATACTGGGACTGGGACTGTGAGGAAATACCCCAGAAAACCACCGCTTTAAGCGGGGTATATTGGGTGATTTTGTCTTCCTGAATTACGCCCTCATACCAGCGGGCCAGGGTAAAACCAGGTTTATTCATGTATTTTTTGTTGTAAAAGCGAGATTTCATCCATTCGTAATCCACACCCCAGACCTTGCACCAGTGCTTCCAGGCCTTGTCAGAAAGGCCGTAGTAGCCAGGAAGTGAATGAGAAAGCACGCACATATCAGTTGCACCCTGGACGTTATCGTGGCCACGGAAGATGTTTGTTCCACCACCAGAGACACCCATGTTACCTAGCATAAGCTGGAGGATACAGCAGGCACGGGTATTAGAGCTTCCGATGTGATGCTGGGTAATACCCATGCACCAGACAACTGTTCCAGGACGATGGTCAGCAAGAAGTTTGGCAATGCGGACCACTTCCTTTGCAGGAACCCCGGTGATATCTTCAACGACTTCGGGGGTGTAATGGGCAGCTTCTTTTTTGAGTTCTTCAAATCCAGCTACTCTCGTGCGCACAAATTCTTTGTCATACCACTCATTCTGGATAAGCTGGTTAATCAAGCCCATGAGAAAAGCAGTATCTGTACCTGGGCGGATTCTGATGTAGTCAGTAGCTTTAGCAGCAAGCTTGGTAAAACGCGGATCAACTACGATCACCGGCGCGTTGTGAACTTCTTTGGCGTAAAAAACATATTGCATGGCCACCGGATGGGCCTCGGCAGCGTTAGAACCAATAAAGAAGAAAAGTTTGGAATGACGCATGTCGTTAAAGTTGTTGGTCATAGCACCATAGCCCCATGTGTTGGCGACACCTGCCACCGTAGTGGAGTGTCATATACGGGCCTGGTGGTCTATGTTGTTTGTCCCCCAGAAGGCAGCTAGTTTGCGCTGAAGGTAGGCCATCTCTGTGGAGACCTTGGCGCTACCATTCCAGTGTACGGCGTCAGGGCCATATTTTTTGCGGATTTCAAGGAGTTTGCCGCAGATTTCGTCGAAGGCCTGCTCCCAGGAAATCTTCTTCCAGCGTCCGTTTTCGCGCTTAAGGGGATACTTCAGGCGCTTTTCGCTGTTGACCATGTCAATGGCACCGGCACCCTTGCAGCAATGCCCACCGCGAGACACGGGGTGATCCTGGGCGATTTCCTGGCGTACCCAGACGCCGTTTTCTACCTCGGCATAAATACCGCAGGCAACAGAACAATAGGTGCAGATGGTGCGAACGGTTTTGGACTGGCTGTAAGGAAACTTAGGGCTTTTAGCCTCAGCGGTTTGGCTCAAACGACCGCTTAAAGCAAGCCCGGTCAAAGCTGTGGTAGCTGCGGCGATTTTCAAAAAGGAACGCCGTGCTACCTTAGGGTTTACCGTAAACTTCTTACCAGAACGCGGGGCCTTTTTAGAAATTAATTTGCTGGCCGCCATGAAAACACCTCCTCTTATCTTTTCAAAGTTTCGTAATACTTACGGAAGGCCTCGGTTTCCCGATAAAGGATCTCGCCTTTGGCCGGGGCAGCTTCTTTCTTGGCACGGGCCTTTGCCCCGCCAAGCACAAGGGCTGCGCCAGCCACCACCATTGCCTTTTTGATAAAAGAGCGCTTTTCCCCGTCAATCTTTGCCATAATGACCTCCTTCGGGGTGTATTATGATATTCCTTCGGCAAAAAGCCTTTCTTCCAAAAGCAAAAACCCTTGAAGCATCTCGGCACATTTCTTGTAAAAGTTGGCTTTGGGATGGTTTTCTAAGGTTTTCTTAACCCCTGCGGCACATGGCTTAAGAAAGTTTTCAAAAATTTTTTCCTGATACCTGTTGTCTTTATAGACTTTCTTTTCAAGATTCTCAATTAAAATAGCCATTAAATCCAAGATAAAAACTAGGGAATCTTCGTTTTCTTTAAAATTTTCAGCACGTTTTATCCCCATTTCGCCTAAAATTTTGCGCAATCTAGCAAGAGTGGGGCCAACGGCTTTACCATCCAGATAGTAAGACGCTGTCAGGACAAGTGGCTTCTCAACAGCCGGATTTACAAAAAGTTCGTAATATTCATCCTGGAGATCAGAGACTTCGGCATTTTCAAGATGATTGCGCAGCTCCCGAATTGCCTTATCAAGGGGTTCGAATTCTGTCCCCTTTTCTAAAACTGCAAGAGCCTTGAGCCATTTTTCTTTAGTCTCGTTGGTAGGTTCCTCTAAAAAAAGCGACTTAATAAAGTCGTACATAAAAATACGGGCCTGGGCTAGTTCTGAAAGCGCCATTAGATATTCCCCTTCTCTAGCATTTTAATGGTGCGGCAATCTTCACAATAATCAAAGAGGTCTTCTATTTCTGCAAAACGTCCTTGTGCTTTGAGGATTTGTCTAACCTTTTCCACACTTTTGCGTGTGCCAAAGATCTTGCCACACTCCTTACAACGGGCAGGCTCTGTCTGAGAAAGGGCCTTGGGTTCAAGGAAATCTCTCGAAAGTCTAAGCCCTGCTTTTAGTTCCAAGGCCTTTTCCGGACAAATGGCCACACAGGCCCCGCATTGAATACAATAAACAGGTGTAAAAACAAGGGTATAGGTTTTTTCATCGCCCTTTAGCGCACCCGTCTGGCAAACATTTAGGCACGCCGCACAAAGGCTACATTTTTCCGCATCGCAAAAAACTTCCCCAAAATCAGGAGAAGCAATAATCTCTCCTTGAGAAGCATTAGTGCTTTCCCAGGCAAAAGAAAGAAGCTCTTTTAACAGCTTTCTCCTGTTATTAAAACTCTTAAAAGAAAAAGTTTCTTTAAGGGGATTTTTACCTTCCGTCTCGTTAGCGAGAGTTAAAAACTCTTCAGCGGAAATTCTTTTAAAAGGTAAAGTTTGCCAGAAATGCTTGGTTATTTCATTGGCAAGAAGCACTTCCTTGGCAAGGGAGTCGTTTTCTTCGGTAACCAGAATAACTTCTTTCGCACCACGGCACCAAAGATAAAGCAGGTGAACAGCAGTAAGCGCGTTGGGTCTGCCGTACTCCAAAAAGAAGGTCTTGGGAAATTTTTGGTTATTGCGCCACCACCAGAAATTCAAGAGATCGGACTCCTGTGCGATAATTATCCGCAAGTCGGTAAGAGGTATCTCGGAAAAGTATTCAAAAAAGCTTTGGTCGGAAAAGGGAGAAAACTCAAAGGCTCCAGAGGGACATGTTGCACAGCTTCCGCATCCTTCGCACTTGAAATGGTCAATGGAAATGCCTTCTTCTTTTCCAGTTATGGCCAAAGCTTTGCACGTCTCAATACATTTGGAACATCCAGCACCAAGGCGCCCGAAATGCTGACAAAGCCCGGGCCTTATCCTGATGAGTTCTTCTACCAGGTGCTCGCCCTGCAGGGTAAGAAGCTTGTCAAGCTCAGTAAGCGTAAAGATTTGTTCCCTCTCTTCTGGAAGTTCGATGGCAGGGTCTTCCAGAAAAAGAAGATAAGGGGCCTCAAGTTCAAGACTTTCATAGCGATGTAAGTCAATGGCCCCCTCCGGGCAGGCTGACACGCATTCGTTACATAAAGAGCAACGTTCAAAATCAATGTAAAGCTCAGGAAAGATTGCCCCTTCAGGACAAAGAGCCCCACACACGCCACAGTAGCTACATTTTTCTGGATCAATGGGAAGGCGCCTGGCAACTTCTACCAGGTAAACATCGCCTTTTTTGGCTACACGGACATCTTCAGCAACAAGGTGGTCAAGGGTTTTCGCACCAAGGGAAATGGTAAAAAGCTCAAGTAAGCCGCCGTATATTTCCTCAAACCTGGAAAGTTTTTTGGGGTCCTTGGAAAAAACAATAATCTTGCCGCGTTTATCAAGGGTGTATGTCTTTACAATATTTTCATTAAAGCGTCTTTTCTCAAGGAGGGCTATTTTTTCAAGAATAGTATGGTCAAAATCACCAAGAGTGGCATTAACCTTAAGAGTGGGGGAAAAAAGGGCTGTTTCATCCTGAATTTCGTTAGAAAACGCGGCTAAAAGGACGGCTTCTTCAGGAAACTCTTCTGCTGTTTTTAGCTTAAGCCCCGCCCCTTCTTTAGCCAGAAAAATTTTCATATTACAATTCTATATATTCTCAACTTTTTATAAAAACAAGCTATTATTTTTCAAAAAAATCTATGTATATCAAATAGAAAATTGAAAATATTTATAGAGACCTTGGCAAAACATCTTTTCTTAAGGCCCTTGCGGCTGTACTTGCAATACTGATCTCGGCAATTTTGCAAAGGTCTCTTAAAATGTGTCATCAACTTTGCCAACAAATCTTAAGGGATTAACCTTGAAACAGGTCTCTCTTTTCGAAAGAAAGCTTAAAAAGCTCTGGCCCGCCCAGGAAAGATTCCCCTTGAACACCGACCAGGGAAGCATCGAAGAGATCCTGCGGGAAGATATCCTTGCTTCGGGAAAGTTTACCATTATCACCGGCTACAGCTCCCTGGAACACCTCATCGCCTTTTTTGGCACCGAGATGTTTCCCAACCGGATTATCAAGATCGTGCTAGGCCACGAGCTTGACCTCCCGGAAAAGGAGCTCACCACTGCTTGGCCCAGGATAAATCTTGCGCAGGAGCTTCGAAACTACTGGCTTTCGCAGGGCATAAGCATCACCCTCTCCGGGGCCTTGATTAACTTCCTTACCGAACTAAAAGAAGACCGCATTCACTTTTACCTGGGTGAAAAACTTCATGCCAAAATCTACCTTGGAGAAACGCACGCCATCCTTGGTTCAAGCAATTTTTCCCGGGCCGGGCTCAAATTCCAGAAAGAGGCCAACTGTCGTTTTGCCAAAGATGACCCGCGGTATGCGGAAGTCTCCCTGATCGTGGAAAATTTTTTACGGGAAAGCCGTGACTATCAGCGTGAGATCATAGCGCTTCTGGAAGAACTCCTTAGGCCTACCACCTGGCAGGAAGCCCTGTGCTGGGCCATCTTGAAAATCCTTGAAGACAACTGGCTTAAGGAATACGAGGGTCTTTCCCAGGTGCTCAATAATTTGAAGCTGTGGCCTTCCCAGCGACAGGCCATAGCCCAGGCCCTCTGGGTTATTGACGAACACGGAAGCGTTCTCATCGCTGATCCCACCGGAGCCGGAAAGACCAAAGTAGGCATTGGGCTACTTGCGGTGCTTCAGGCGCGCTTTCTCCTGCGCCAGGAATATCACAAGGCCAAAAGCTTGATCATCTGCCCTCCTGGGGTGCGGGATTTCTGGGAAGAAGAGGCCTCTTACGAAGGCTTTTCTTTTCCGGTGGAAACAGTCTCCCACGGCCTTCTTAGCGTAGCCCATGGAGAAGGCGCAAGGCGGGCCCTTGCGCGCATGCGCCAGGCGGGCATCCTGCTCATTGATGAGGCCCACAACTATCTTTCGCGTTCTTCGCGGCGTTCACAGGCCGTGCAACTAAACAGCCAGGCCGAACACGTAATCCTTATGACCGCCACGCCCCTTAACCGCGGGGTAGAAGACCTTCTGCGCCTTATGGAAGTGCTCGGCCTTGATAACCTTTCAGACGAAGCCATTAACGCCTATCTTGAGATACGCCGCGAGCTTGAAAGGGGAAAAAGACTCAGTGCCGAACAATTCCGGCGCCTTAAGCGCTACGTACAGGTCTTTACCGTGCGTCGCACCAGAGAAGAACTAAACCGCCTGATAGAAAAGGAAAAAGAGGCCTATACCGACCGCTTTGGCCGCCCCTGCCGTTTCCCCAGGGAAAAGAGCATCCTTTACGCCACCGGTGAAACGGAAAAAGACCGCCAAATTGCCCTTGAGATAGAAAAACTGGCCCGGAATCTCGTGGGCTTTATCTGGCTTAAAAAGACTCTTGAAGACCTCTGGCAGGAAAAGTCCCCCTTTGACCCGGCCCAGTTAAACCCCCGTCTTACCGCGGCAAGTGCCCTTGCGCTTTTTAACGTAAAGGCCATGCTGCGCTCCTCAAGGGCCGCCCTCATCGAACACCTGGAAGGAACAGAAGCAGCCCTTAAAGAGTTCGACATAAAGGCCAAGTTTAAAGACCCCACCGGAGACCTTATTGCCCGCCTAAAAGCCATGAAAAACCAGTTTGAAGAGCGTTTTAGGCCCCTTCCCTCAGAAGAAGCCCCGGAGTTTTTAAGGGAAAAGCGGGGCTTTTTAGAGGCCCTTGAAAGGGAAATCGAAACCTACCAGGAGATAACCGCCTTATGCCGCAAGCTTTCCCCGGCAAGAGAAGAGGCCAAAGTTAAACTCATCAAAAGTCTTTTTGGGCGCCATGAGCTCATTTTGGCCTATGACAGCCGTCTTATCACCCTGGCCTATTTTGAAAAGCTCCTTGGGGAGAAGTTCCCTGAAATAACCACTATTTTTGTTACCGGCGGGCGGCCCAAGGAACGCCGCCTGCTTAAAAAGCTCTTTTGCCTGGGCTCACCAGCTAAAGGCGTGGTGGCCCTTTGCTCTGATGCCCTGTCTGAAGGGGTAAATTTGCAGCAGGCCTCAGCAGTGGTGTTCTTTGACCTGCCCTCGGTGATACGCATTGCCGAGCAACGCATCGGACGTATTGAGCGCCTGGACAGCCCCCATGAGGTGGTTGAAGTTTACTGGCCTGATGATTCCCCGGAATTTTGCGTTTCTACAGACAAGCGCCTGGTGGAAAGACATCTCATGGTGGAAAACATCCTGGGCTCAAACATCAGTATTCCCAAGGAATTTTTAAAGATCGTCCCGGGATGGCAAGAAGAACGCATCTCAGGGGAACTCATGCTTGAGCTCTACGAGCGGGAAAAAGAACGCGCGGAAAAGAGCTTTCGCGACGAGCTCGCCGATGTCTTTAAGCCGGTAAAGGATCTAGTTTATGGAAAAGAGCCCCTTGTCCCTGAAGAAGTGCTTGACTTACTCAAAGGAGTGCCAGATAAAACCGCGCTTATCAGTGCGGTGGCCGCCGAAAGCCCCTGGTGTTTTCTCTGCGTGCGGGGAAGTGAAAACGAAGTGCTGGCCCCGCGCTGGATCTTTGTAGAAGAAGGAAAAAGCCCTCTTACCGACATGCAACTAATATGCGCCAGGCTTCGCGAAAAACTAAAAGACGACCCTCCGCCTTTGGCCTGGACCAGGCAGGCTGACGAAGCCCTGGCTTCGTTTCTTTACCAGATAAAACGGGCAGAGTTTGACCTCCTGCCCATGAAGAGCAGAAGGGCCCTACTCCTTCTTAAAGATGTCCTTGAGTTTTACCTCAAAAAGGAAAGCAAAGATGAAGGCCGGCGCAAAGTCCTTGCGCAACTGAAAAGCGTACTTGATGATTACGCCCAGGAAAACCTTGACTTAAGGCAGCTTACCCGCAAGTGGCTTGAGACTATTTCGCCTATTTTGAAAGAGCTTGCCCAGGATCCAAGGCGCAAGACCCCACCGCTTTTGAAGGACGTAAGGAGATACCTGCGCAAACATCCCCTGGAAACCGAAGCCTTTGCCAGGCTCCTTAAAGAGGTGCGCACCGTAACTCCTTTAGAGAAGCGCATTTTTTCCTGCATCCTTGGGCTTAAGCAAAAATAGTCTTTGTAGTCCAGGCCATATTTTGAATAGTCATGTTGGGGGTACGAAGCGCCCCAAGCACACCTCTAAGTTGTTATTCTAAAGAAGCGAGAGCCACTGAAGAATCCTCTACCCAACACCGGGGCGAATACCCGAAGCATGAAAAGAGGGCTCCTTCAACATAAATGCTTTAAAGATCCCTTACGGCACGAAAGAAGGGGGCCAGACTTTAAAGTTCATGGAAGACCAATATGTTGACTTTATATCTCCTTTCTCCTACACTGTACGAAAGTAATACAACTGGAGAATGTAATATGTTTATCGTAAAAATTACCTCTAAAGGTCAGATTACAATTCCGGCGGGATTAAGAAAAAGGCTAGGAAGTGAACTTTTAGAAGTGGATATGGTAGGTGAGGAGATAATAATGCGACCTATCAAAAAACCCGGCGGAGCCTTAAAAAAGTATGCCCTAAAAGATAAGAGCATAGATGAAATAATGAGAATGGAAGAAGACGTTGCAAAAAATGAATTTTCCAAAAAACATAACGATTATTGATGCCAATATCGTACTTAGGTATCTCTTAAAGGACCATGAAGAATTTTATAGAGAAGCTGAAGCTCTGTTTGACAAGGTTTTTTCTGGTAAAAAGAAGGTTCTTTTACTTGATGCTGTTATTGCTGAAGTAGTTTATGTACTATCCGGGCTCTATAACGTCAAAAGGCACGAGATAGCCCAGGTGCTTAAAGAGCTTCTTATGGCAAAAGGCATAAATGCGGCGGATAAAGATATTCTTTTTGATGCCCTGAAAATGTTTGCAGAAAAGAATCTAGACTTTGTAGATTGTCTCATATGTGCTTATGGTAGCAGATATCCAGTGATGTCCTTTGACAAAAAAGTCAAAAAGTGCATAGATGAAACAAACAGGAACGAATCCTGAGGGGGAATTCTCTCTCCCCAGTGAGCTATCCTGGCCATTCTCCATCAATAAAAGTTACAACCTCAGAGACCTTTGAAAAAATGGGAAGATCGGTGTTGCAAGCACAACCGATCCTTGACTGGACCTTAAAAAATGTTTTGCAAAGGTCTCCTATGGAACTTCTATCAGCGGTGAAAGGATAATTGGGATATACAAACCGCCCAAAAATGGGATCCGTTCCTATTTTTAGGGGGAAAGTTGCCATGGAACCAGAACCTAGGCTAAAAAGTGATTAAGCCGTATAACAAACCGTAAATCCTTCTAGGAGCAAAAATAATGAAAAAGCTTCCCGTAGGAATTCAAAGTTTTGTGGAAATCCGCACAGAAAACTATTAATACGTAGATAAAACTCCCTTCGTGAAAAAACTCGTTGAAGAAGGAAAGTACTTTTTTCTTTCGCGCCCAAGGCGTTTTGGGAAGAGCCTTTTTCTTGATACCCTGCGCCAGGCCTTCTTGGGAAAACGCGAGCTCTTCCGCGGGCTTTTTCTGGAAAATAACTGGGACTGGTCTAAGAAGTATCCAGTGGTCTATATCTCCTTCGGGTCGGGAGTAATCAGGTCTCAAGATGAGCTTGTGGAGACCTTTTTTTCTATCTTGAGACGCCATGCTGAGAAATATCAAATATCGTACCAGGAAAAACTTCCGAATAAGCGCTTTGAGGAACTTATTTTGCGCCTTAATGAAAAGCACAACCAAAAGGTCGTGGTACTTATCGACGAATACGACAAGCCCATCCTTGACAACATTCACAAACCGGAGCTCGCGAAAGAGATCCGCGAGGAATTGAAAAATTTCTACTCCGTGCTCAAAGACGCAGACCCGTATCTCAAGTTTTGCTTCCTCACTGGCGTTACCAAGTTTTCCAAGGTTTCGATTTTTTCAGGACTGAATAACCTCAAGGACATTACCATCCATCCCGGCTATGCCACCATCTGTGGCTACACTCAGGAAGAATTTAAAAACACTTTCGCCGACCGCCTGGAAGGCATTGATCTTTCTGAGGTGCGCCGCTGGTATAACGGCTACTCCTGGCTGGGAGAACCTGTTTACAATCCCTTCGATATTCTGCTCTTTCTTGATGCCAGGGAGTTCCGTCCTTACTGGTTTGAAACAGGTACGCCTACTTTTTTGATAAAGCTTCTCACTGAGAGGAAGTTTTTTGTCCCTGAGCTTGAGCACCTTGAGGTAGGCGAAGAACTGGTAGAAAGCTTTGAGATAGAAACCATTAAGCCTGAGACCATTTTATTTCAGACGGGT